>DTYX01000219.1 GCA_012961655.1 Candidatus Poribacteria bacterium | reverse complement strand
CGCAATTGATTGCGCGTCAAAAAACGGCAATGAATTGCCGAACTTAGAACCAATCACGATTTATTTCACAGAACAATAGTACATTGTAAAACTTATTGACAGTAAGTTCTAAAGGAATTATAATTGCTATACTTTATGTATAGCCGTTGATTCAAAGTACGCTGATTTGAGATAGTAAAATCAGCGCGGTCTGGAAATCGGCGGCTATATAGGAGGCTACAGATGAGTACAGACAAATTAATTGCAGGATTACAAGATAAGGCGGATAAACTCAGAATCCATTCGATTCGGACGACAACTAAAGCAAGCTCAGGACATCCAACCACCTGTTTATCCGCGGCTGATATTGTGTCAGCGTTATTTTTTCATGCCATGCGATATGACCCGCATGACCATTCCAATCCGAATAACGATAGATTTGTTTTATCCAAAGGGCATGCCGCGCCGTTGCTCTATGCCGCTTACGCTGAAGTAGGAGCGATACCTATTGAAAAATTGGATACCTTGCGTGAGATTGACAGCGAATTAGAGGGACATCCGACGCCGCGTTTCAAGTGGGCGGATGTCGCCAGCGGTTCACTCGGCCAAGGTTTGTCCATCGGTGTGGGTATGGCGCTCAATGGAAAATATCTAGATAAATTAGATTACCGGGTCTATGTTCTAATGGGCGACGGCGAGAGCGCCGAGGGCTCTGTCTGGGAAGCCGCCGCTTTGTCGGCGCATTACAACCTGGATAATCTGGTCGGAATCGTTGATGTGAATAGCATGGGACAGAGTCAACACACGATGTATGAGTTTGATACTGAATCTTATCGGAGACGCTTTGAGGCGTTCGGATGGCATACGATTGTCATCGATGGACACAATATGAGAGAAATCTTAGCTGCGTTGGATGAGGCGAAAAGGACTTCTGGCAAGCCGACGATGATTGTCGCTAAAACGCTGAAGGGGAAGGGCGTATCGCTTTTCGAGAATAAGGATGGGTGGCATGGCAAACCTATACCCGCAGAGGATGTCGAAGCAGCTCTAAAAGAGTTGGATAAACCTGAATTTGACTATGAATTCAAGATAGAATCTCCGCCAAAACGTGAGGTGAATATAGATGTCGCTGCCGCATCCGAAATGGCCCCGCCGAATTACCAAATAGGTGAGGAAGTCGCCACTAGAAACGGTTTCGGAACAGGACTGGCGAAACTAGGAGAGGTGAATCCGTTAGTTGTTTCATTGGACGGAGACACTAAAAATTCGACCTACGCCCAAGAATTCATGGAAGCGCATCCTGATAGATATTTCGAGTGTTTTATCGCCGAACAGAATATGGTCGGTGCCGCTGTCGGATTGTCAAGTCGCGGGAAAATTCCATTCGTTTCAACCTTTGCCGCTTTCTTGACCAGAGCTTTCGACCACATCAGAATGTCCGCTATATCGGTTGCCAATATCAAATACGTCGGCTCTCACTGCGGCATATCCATCGGACAGGACGGACCATCGCAAATGGGACTGGAGGACCTTGCTATGATGCGGAGTATCCCGAATTCCGTCGTTGTATATCCATCCGACGCTGTCTCAGCGGAAAGACTCGTTGCGGAAGTCGCCCAACACAAAGGCATAGCGTATATCAGAACTTCCAGACCGAAAACGCCGGTGCTCTACCCAAATGACGAAGAATTCAAAATTGGCGGATGCAAAGTTTTGCGTTCCAGCGATAATGATAAAGTCACAGTGGTGGCGGCGGGAGTTACCGTTCATGAAGCTCTGAAGGCTTACGAAACTCTAAAAAAAGAGGGCGTTCATATCCGAGTCATCGACGCCTATTCGGTCAAGCCGATTGACGCGGAAACGCTTAGAAAATCCGCCTCAGAGACGAATAACACAATTATCTGCGTGGAAGACCACTACTACGACGGCGGATTAGGCGACGCAGTGCTGAACGCAGTAGCAAAAGATGGGGTTTCGGTGCATAAGATGGCGGTCAAAGAACTCCCAAGGTCCGGAAAACCGGAGGAATTGATGGAACTTTATGGGATAAACGCTGGATGTATTGTAAAGAAGGTTTTAGAGGTGAAAGAGTAGTGTCTTGTCAAATCATGAATAGTAGAAAGAGCTGGAAAACTTAGATTTAGAGGAGATACAATGGCTCAATTACGCATGATGAGACCGAATTTAGAAAATTTGCCGCCGGTGAAACCGCCGGAGGGATACGAGATTCGCCACTATCAGCCGTGCGATGAAATTCACTGGGGCGCGATTATCGATTCCAGCTTCGGTGGACAAAGGACAGTAGGGGATGTTCGTCGGGAAATCACCGAACGCCCGGTGTTCACTCCAGAGGGCTTGTTCTTCGCGACATACCAGGGGAAGCCTGTGGCTACCGCTTGTTCGTGGAAAGCCTCGCCCGATGAAACAAGGACAGGATATGTTCACATGGTGGGAGTGATGCCGGAACATCAGGGACATCGGCTCGGTTATCTGCTCAGCCTTGCCACGCTCCACTTTTTCAAAGAACACGGCTTTCAGCGAGCGATGCTGGATACTGATGACTGGCGCATTCCGGCGCTTATCACATATCTGAGATTGGATTTCGAACCGGTTTTGCGAGATGATGGGCAGAGGCATCGCTGGGCTCTCATCTTTTCAAAATTCCTAAAGTCCGCTCCCAAGGACATTCATCCCGTGATACGGCGGTATTTCACCCGGCTGGAACTTATCGGCGACCTATCCATCGAAAACTATCAATCGTTCTTTGAGACAGTCTGTAATCTTTCCCTTGAGGATTACCGACAAATTGGCGTGGCGGGCAATCCCGCGCCGTCAGAATTCAGGCGATTAGATAATGATTTAGCGGAAAAAATCAAGACAATTCCCATCAGAGAACCGCTCTCGCAGGAACGAGTATACCAGCTTTTGAAATCATATCTGAATACCATTCGAATCCAATCGGAAACGCCGATTTCTGAGGCGCACCTGCGGAAAATCAGCCATAATACTACATCGCCAAAGACTGCTCTTAACCACTTAGGAATCTGTTTAGCATTTTCCGCGTATCGTCAAAAAATGGGAACAGACCCACAGATTACGGATGATGATTTGGAATGTTGTTGCAATCGAAGGGTTATCAGTTGGATAGAATGAGCGAAGCGACCACTTCGTTAAAAAGCGATTGGGCTAAAAGTTTGATGTCAGAAAGGGAAGAGAGAATATGACATCCGAAAAGCAACCAGATGTATGCGTTATTCTGAAGGATGGCGTTGAGTTTCTCCGCCAGTTGCGAGCGTTCAAATGGGCGGTCGAAATTTTTGGCTGTGAGAATGTCGCCGCCGGGGATTTGTCGTTGGAAGAACTTTCCGAACTCCGCCGAATCGGGCGTGATGAGTCGCGGCTGGCGGAATACAGTCAAAGACATTCACCTCGTTTAATCGGCAGGGCGGGGGAGACGCTGGCGCGTTTCTATCCCGACCGTCCGATAGAAGAGTTGGCGGGCGATGGACTATGGCGCGGCAGTTCAGAAGATGGAAGTTGCCGGACCGAGTTTGACCCACACCAGATGTGGGAGATTCACATTGACCCGTATGCAAATATCCAAACTTGTTGCGGCATCATCATTGGGAATCTCAAAGAGAAGCCGCTGCTCGAATGGATGAAGCGAGGATTTCATACGGACAATGAACTGATAAGGATGGTATGCGAACGCGGTCCGTATGCCTACCTTGAATTGGCTAAGGAACGCGGTTTTGAACCCAGGCGGGGATACCCTCAGAAATGCAATCTTTGCTGGGAGGTACGAAAATTTCTGCGTCCTTATTTTCCAAATACTTTTGGACCAGCGGAGATTTATAGTATATAATCTTTGTTCACAGAGGCGTTTGATGGAAAAATTTCGAACAACCAAAAGTATCCGTAGTTTCTTCAATAAGCTGAGAGATGATTATCAGAAGGTTAATCCGAGATGCGCTCATTTCAGCGAGTGCGGGGGATGTTCCTTTCAGAATATCAGTTACGAAGACCAACTCGACATGAAATTCAGATTTTTGAGCGAATTGTTCGATGACCAGTTCGACCTGGAACCTCAGATTCATCCTTCGCCTCAACCGTTTTATTATCGGCACAGAATGGATTACACCTGCGCGTTCTCACGCATAGGACTGCGAAGGCGCGGAGATTACACAGAAGTTATAGACTTAAATGAGTGCCATCTGATTTCTCAACGAGCTGTGGAACTTTTCATGTTCATCAAAAAGCGAATCAGAGAACTGGAGATACGGGACTACGACTTCCTTGAACATGAGGGTTTTCTGAGATACGTGGTTTTCCGTGAGGCGAAGTTCACCGATGATTTGATGGTCATATTCACCACCGCAAATCCTCCATCAGTTCTGCAACAGGAGAGGCTTTTGCAGCTTATGGATGATACCCTGGAAAAAGCCGCAAGCGTCTACTGGCTCAAACATGAGAAATTAAGCAATCATTCGTATGGCGATACGGTGAAATACCTCGGCGCCCCATATATCATCGAAAGATTAAGAGAATACCAGTTCATCATAAAACCCGACACCTTTTTCCAAAGCAATCCCCTCCTCATCCGGCGGGCTTATGACGATATAAAGGAAAATGCCCATGGCAAAGCGCTTGACCTGTACTGTGGGGCGGGGACAATCTCGATTTATATAAGCGATGCTTGTAAACACATAACGGGTGTCGAGTTGGTGAACTCATCTGTCGAAGCGGCCAGGGAAAACGCAAGGCTAAACGGCCTCGAAAACGCGCTTTTCTTTGCAGAAGACGTCGCCGAGTTTTTGAAAGGAAAACACCATTTCGATGTGATAGTCATCGACCCGCCGCGCGCAGGGATGTCAAAAAAGATAATCAGGCGCATCAAACGAATCGCTCCTAAGAGGATAGTTTATATGTCGTGTAACCCAGTCACGCAGCTTAACGACTTGATGAGACTCTCCGATGAGTATAAACTCGAACGACCTATCCGCGCCTACGATATGTTTCCACAGACATATCACATCGAAACAGTAGCTGTTCTTTCTCGTCGTTGTTGATACAAATCCTCTATGAGAGATTTTTGTAGACGAAGTCGCAAGACTTAGGAGATTCGACTGCCCGAATTTTGGAAAATTCGGCTACATCTCACTACTTCTTCGCTTGGGGAATTCTGTGTCGTTGACTTATGTCTTTTAATCTGTTATACTCAATAAGCTAAACAAATCTGTTTTTGGGAGGGAAATATGAAAAAGTTATTGATGCTAACCCACTCGGCTGGGTTCGTACATGATTATCTTCCGAATGCGGAAGAAACCGTGATGGAAATAGGGAGAAAATCGGGTCAGTTTGAGGCGACTGCCACTCAGGATTGTTCATTGATAAACGCTGAAAACCTGAAAAATTACGATGCCCTGCTTTTTGCGACGACGGGTGAACTACCGATGTCCGACGAACAGAAGCAGTCGATTTTAGACTTTGTTAAATCAGGTAAAGCGTTCATCGGTGTCCACAACGCCACTGATACTTTCTACAAATTTCCTGAATACGGGGAGATGATAGGCGGTTATTTCAACGGACATCCATGGACGCAAGAGGTAGTCGCCATAGTCGAGGATGGAAATCACCCGTCTACTCGGCATCTCCCAGCCTCATTTAAGGTCTTCGATGAGATATACGTCCACAGGGATTGGTCTCGCGATAAAACTCATGTTCTGATAAGGCTCGACAACAACTCAGTTGACCTCAGCAAGGGCAATCGTGAGGATAACGACTATGCCCTCGCCTGGTGTCATAACTACGGCGAAGGACGTGTCTTCTACACAGCATTCGGTCATCCAAAGGAGCTTTGGCATGAGGAATGGCTGCAGAAACATCTGCTTGAGGGAATACTCTGGGCGATGAAGATTTCTGAATAAATTTTCGGAAGCTATCGTATCATCCATGGGAGCGTTCTAAAGAATCCGAAACCGAGTTTCTGAAAAACTCGGTTTCTATTTATTCTCAAATAACTTTCCATAACCTTGTATCGTTTCCGTGTATCTTATCGCTCTCAGACATGCCCAAAATGTCGCCTGGTTGCTGGTAACTACAGGTTTGCCCGTCTCTTTTTCCAGACGCTCAATAACTTCGATTGTGCGCAGATTGGTACAACTGATGAACATGCCGTCAGCATCAGCACTGAAAACTTTTCTGGCAAAATCGTAGGTCTCTTCAGGTGTTACCGCGCCAATAGACCAAGCATCAACTATGCCAAGCCCCTTGATGTCAAGCGCGTCAAAACCATTTGCCACCAAAAATTTGCGTTCCAGATTATTCATATCATCCGGGTAAGGCGTGGCAACGACTATTTTGTTAAGATGCAGTAATCGCAGCGCTTTCACTACTGCGCCTGAAGTCGTAACGGCAGGCGCGCTTGCAATGCGTTCGATAGTCGTTTTGAGTTCTTGTTCTCCTGAAGTTCCTTCAAAGAAGCTACCTGCCGTGCAAGCAAATGCGATAACATCCATTTTGGCGCTCGCCAACTCATCAGCCGCACGATTCAGATGACTGAGCATATCCCTCGTATTTTCTACATCGACCGTCGCATTTCTCATACGAGTTGCATAAATGTTGATGCCTTCGGGAGCCATTCGATTTGTTTCCGGCTCAACAACAGTATTGACCGACGGCACAAGCAGTCCAATTTTTCCTTTCCAACCATACATTTTAATCTCCTGTCAGAAAAAGAATCAGAAATCGATATTCAATAAATCGGTTTTAGTAGATATTTTATCTTATCACAGTTCAGAAACCAAGTTTTTTTTGCAAAACTCGGTTTCTACAAATCCCCCATGATAGAATTTTCGTAGTCGCAAGACTTCGGACTACAGACGAGTTTCAGAATTGTTGCCAATTCTGCTACTTTTTCGCGTGGGGAATTTATGCTCGGTTTCTAAGTTCATTGACAATATTTGCTTCCAATGCTACAATATTCCCGTCGAATTATAAACACAGCATACTTGGGAGGTAGTTATGACTACAATTGAGCATGTTGCCATATTTGCAAATGATACCGTAGCATTAAAAGATTGGTATTGTAAAAACTTCGATATGGATGTAGCCTACGAAAGCGATGCCACGCCTCCAGTTTTTTTCGTGAAGGATGCGGATGGCGTGTGCATCGAGATTATTCCACGTAGTGAACCTGCTCCAACAATCGACACCGGCTCGGTTTTTCATTTAGCTTTCAAAACCGATGATTTCGATAAAACCATGGAAAAACTGAAGGCAAACGGCGTACCGCTGGAAGCTGAAGTAAGCCCTTTTCCGGGGACCAGAGTCATATTTTTCAATGACCCAGAGGGAAATCGGTGCCAGATAGTTTGGCGCGCGGAGCCGGTATAAGATGTAAAACGCGAGATGTGAAACGTAAAATGTAAATATAGAATTCTTTCACGTTTCACGATACTTTTATTTGCTTTATCTTTCGCTATTTTGGGTTACCCGGGACTGACGTGTAACCCCAAATTCTAAAACTCAAGGGGAGGTGTCAAGGCGCATGACTCTGAATGTCAGACGAACAGACGGAGTTTCTTGCGCCAAATTTTATGAACCCTATTCGTTTAGGTCTTATAGGATGTGGGATGATAGTCGGACATCATGTAACAAGCTACGGTGAGATATATGAGACGGTACCCGGTCTTTTCGAAGTTGCGGCTGCATCTGACCTGGATTCGGAACGGGCTGAAAACATCGCGGCAAAAATCGGCTCATTTCAATCGAGTAAGCCTGTCACCTATACAGATTATAAGGAGATGTTGGAAAAGGAAGAACTCGACGCCGTCAGCGTCGCCACTCCTCATTTCGCGCATCACCAACCCAGCATTGACGCTTTGAACAAGGGATTAAACGTCGTGGTCGAAAAGCCGTTCGCTATAACGATAAAGGCTGGATTGAAGATGCTCCAAGCAGTGAAAAAGAACAATAGGATACTCGCCTGTGCTGAACCGATGCGTCGTAGCGTCGGGAACCGAACTATCGATTGGGCGATAAATCGAGCGGGGCTTATCGGGGAGCCGAGATTCTTCTTCTATCAGCACGCCAGGTTCAGCCTTGGAGTCGTGGTCGGAACGCCCTGGAGGCATCAGAAATTGATGTCCGGAGGTGGATGGGTGCACGACGGCGAGGTGCATTACATAGATTTTCTGCGAATGGTCTTCGGTGATGTCGCTGAAGTGTACGCAAAGATAAGGAATTTCGAGACAACACGTTACCTCGACACGCAAAACTGGAAAAACCCCGTCCCGTCAGATGTCGAGGATACCGCTTTCGCGATTCTGACTTTTGAAAGCGGGCTTTTAGCTTCTTTTACCTGGACGCACGCCGCAACGGGGAAGCCTTTGGACATAGTCAGATATTACGGCAGCGAAGGAAGCCTCGACAATGAAGGTGTCTTATCCAAAAGCGGCGAATATACGCCGATGTCAGAACTTGAAAATAAGTTCATGGAATCCATAACCGCTAAGGAGAAAGAGAAGTTCTTCCCGCACGGTATGACGAACCCATCGGCGATAGCTTTCTATAATTTCTTTGACTCCATAAGGACGGGTGAGAAACCTGAGATAAGCGGTGAGGATGCTTTCGCAGCGCAAGCTATTTGCGAAGCGGTATATGAATCCGACGCCTGTGGACAAGCGGTGCGAATGGAAGATGTCATCTCAGGACGCTTTAATGCTTTTCAACGTGAAATCGATGAGCGATGGAATATTTAGGTAGCTGAAGATTTAAAAAACAAACTACATCTTCTAATGATACACATAGGAAATAGGTACGTAATGCGTAAAAAGAAAAAATTACGTATTACACATTATAGAACAGAATACTCGTGTTTTATTCACTGGGATAGAATCTTGAAATTTTGAATGAAATGTGTTAGATAATACCAAATCACCATTCAAGGAGAGTAAAATGAACATTAAATCAGGTTTTACACCGCTTTTTAATGGCAAAGATTTAACCGGTTGGGTTGGCGACGCCAATCTCTGGAAAGTTGAAGATGGAGTTCTGGTCGGTCGTACTACTGAAAATCTGAGTTACAACGATTTTCTGAGGACAGAGAAGGAATATGCCAACTTCATTATGTCCAGCGAAGTGCGCCTACGCGGTTACAATAGTGGCATACAGTTCCGAAGTATCGTCCGTGAAGATGGACATATGGCGGGATATCAGGCGGACATCGGCGACGGCTGCTGGGGGGCGCTCTACGAAGAAGCTTTACGAGGGCATCTGGTGCATTATAAACCACAACTTATCGAGTCGATTCTTCGTCCAGAAGATTGGAATGAATACCAAATTTGCGCCGTCGAGGATTACATTATTTTAATCCTGAATGGAGTTGTAACAGCCGAACTAAATGACCCAAAAGGGGCGAGGACAGGATTAATCGGGCTCCAACTTCATGCAGGCCCACCGCAAGAGGTCGCGTTTCGCAATTTATGTATCAAGGAACTACTGCATCTCTAAAACCCCAAACATAATGGCTAAGGAGAAACATCATGGCACATAAAGTTGATAATACAATAGAGCTTCCAATTAATAACGCTGTAGTGTCGCTCATGCTGAAGCCGGAGATTGCGGCATTGCGAGATGCTGCATTGGAACAACAGAGGTCGGGTATACACGGCATTCCGACATTGCCGTTGATTGACGCCAAATCCTGGTCGGAGCATTCGGACGACGAGGACTGGCTGATTTGGCGGGCTCGGCGGACAGCGGCGAGACTTGGGGGAATGCCTATCTCTCTATCTCAGGGCGAGCGCATAGTAGGGCGACCGGAGCTTCGTCCTCCTACTCCAGTAGAGGCTCAGAAGATAGCGGATGTTCAGGGGATTCTAAGGACGATTCCGCCCTATCCCGGCGGCGACTCAGGACATTTCCATCCCGATTTCGAGAAGCTCTTTCTGCTTGGGGTAGGCGGCATCCGCGAGGAAATCAAATCCAGAATGAACATCTCTACAACAGATGAGCAGAAGACATTTTACCAGGCTTGCGACATCGCGATACAGGGATTGTCCGAATATGCAAGGCGAGTTGCTGACGAATGCGAGAGCGCTGCTGTTATAGCCGATGAAGCCAATGCGAAGCGTTGGCGGGGGCTAGCAGATATCTGCCACCGCGTTTCGACTGAGCCTCCGGAAACTTTCCATGAGGCGATACAGTTGATGTACCTTACCATCATCGCGCTCTGGTTTGGCGAAGACCACGGGCTTACGACTCCCGGCAGAATGGACCAGACTTTGCGCCCGTTCTACGAGGCTGACCTAGCTGCCGGCCGCATCACGCGGGATGAAGCGCTCGAATTGATTTGCTGCCTTTATATCCAACTGAACATGATTCTTGGGCCTGGCTCCGCGGAATCTGTGATGGTCGGTGGACGCGACGGGAGTGGGAACGATGTAACAAACGAATTGACCTACCTCTGTCTGGCTGCCCGTATGGCAACACAACTGGTGTACCCCACCGTTGGTTTGGCGTGGCATGAGGGAACGCCATCAGAGCTTACCGATTTTGCCTGCCGAATGATTAGCACCGGCATTGGCGACCCCGCCTTCTTCAACGATGAGCTTATCGCCTCAGCTCTGCGCGACTACGGCGTTTCCAAAGCCGACTCCTATAACTACATGAACTCAACCTGCGTTGAGATTAAGGTAGTCGGCGCTTCAAATATGTGGGTGACCGCGCCCTACTTCAACTGTCCTAAAGCGCTCTTGGAAGTGATGGACTTCGTCGCGGATGGCTCGATACCTGAACCTGTTACTTTCTATGAGCTTAACGTCCGCGTTAAGGAGCGCATGGCTGAAACTGTGCGAGTCGCCGCTGAAAATCTCGACGGCGTCTGGCATCGTCGAGCAGAAACAGGGTGTTTCCCGCTGGCGAGTTGTCTCATTAGTGACTGCCTTGAGAGAGGATTGGATTTTGACCGCGGCGGCGCTCGATACAATTGGGTTGAGAACTCCTTTGTGGGACTTGCTAATCTGGTGGATGGACTCATGGCGATTAAACATCTCGTCTACGATTCAAAAGAACTTTCCATTGGTGAATTCCGAGAGATACTTCAAGCCGATTACGAAGGTCGCGAGGCGCTCCGTCAGCGTATCGTCAACCGCATTCCGAGCTACGGCAACAATAACGAAGAACCTGATCGGCTTGCCGTCGAGTGGGCGCATTTTCTACAAGAGACCACAGAATCGAATACCGTAGGCCTACACTCCTATGTCCCTGGCTTCTTCTGCTGGGTTGTCCATGAACGTTTCGGCTCTGAGACCGGAGGCACGCCCGATGGACGGCACGCCGGATTTCCACTCGCTGATGGAGCTGGCGCCGCTCAAGGACGCGAGAAGTCAGGGCCCACTGCATCGGTGCTTTCTACAACCAAATGGAACCACAAGAAGGCAATCGGCGGGCTGGTGCATAACGTGAAATTCTCGCAGAGCGCTCTCAGCACAGACGAAGGTCTTGCTGGTCTCAGAAATCTTATCGAGACTTATCTCAGACGAGGCGGATTCGAGATACAGGTCAACGTCGTCAACGCTGATGTCCTGCGCGACGCGCAAGCACATCCCGAGAATTACCAGGACCTACTTGTCAGAGTAGCCGGCTATTCGGATTATTTCGTGCATCTGAATCCGAATATGCAAGCGGAGGTAATCGCGAGAACAGAACATATGTCTGTGTAGCGTATAGAAACCGAGTTTTTCCGAAAAACTCGGTTTCTTACTCTTTTTATGTAGTGGTTCTGAATCATATTCGTGGCATACGCTCCCCGAAGTTCTTCCAATTTAAACGTGATATGCGCATCTGTCAGAAGAAATTCTTCCCCTCTTATGTATTGAAGATTAGTAAATCCAAAACCTCACTCATACTTATCAAAACTGGTAATTTCTTCCAGTTCTTTTCGTCCTCTTGACTTTGGCGATTCATCTGGATATCCCAGTGGCGTTGTCGCTACAAGTCGGATTTCCTCTGGTACACCCAGAGCTTTTTTCGCTGGCTTTTCTTCAAACCAACCTATCCAGCATGTTCCCAGTCCACGCTCAGTTGCCGCCAAAATGAGATGTTCCATCGCAATACCGATGTCCAGCATATAATACTGCTGGTCACCTTTGACACCTGATTTAGTGGGGTCGGCACACGCGGCTATTATGACTGGCGCTTGCGCTATCCAACCATTTCCCGCTTTGGCTAACTCCTGTTTGACAGTCTCATCTTTGATTACGATGAATTTCCAACATTGGCTGTTAGCCCACGACGGCGCAAGTCTCGCGGCTTCCAGAACATATTCTATGTCATCTTCTGGCACTGGGTCGGATTTATACCTACGAATACTTCTTCTCTGACGAATTACGTCCATAAGTTCCATTTTTATCTCCTTAACAAGTTTCCTAAATCTCAGAGACTTAGGAGGTTTTCCCTCAATGAAAATTTACAGGGTAATTTGTTTAAATGCTTCAATCTGCCCGGTTATCGCTCGTTCAGTCGGCAGGCGTTCCATGCTGGACGCGCCGTAAAATCCGACAACTCCTTCAGTATGTTCGAGGACATATTTGGCATCCTCAGGTTCTGCTATCGGTCCTCCGTGACAGATGACAAGGATATCGGGATTCACAGACTTGGCGGCGTCATGAAGGGCTTGCACTCGTTTGGCAGCTTCTTCAAGTGTCAAAGCTGTTGTTGCGCCGATTGTGCCTTTCGTCGTCAAGCCCATGTGAGCGACGAGGATATCGGCGCCGGCTTGGGCCATCTGTTTCGCCTCCTCTTCGTTGAAGGCGTAAGGCGTTGTGAATATGTCAAGTTCATGCGCTTTCCGAATCATATCTACTTCCAAGCCATAGCCCATGCCCGTTTCTTCAAGATTCTGTCGGTATATGCCATCCATAATACCAACCGTCGGGAAGTTTTGGACGCCGGAGAATCCAATATCCATCAATTGTTTAAGGAATACATCCATGAGCCGAAACGGGTCGGTGCCGCAAACTCCAGCTAATACGGGCGTATTTTTGACGACTGGCAATACCTCGCTTGCCATCTCGACGACAATTTGATTGGCGTCGCCATAAGGCATCAATCCCGCCAGCGAACCGCGCCCGGCCATTCGGTAACGCCCTGAGTTATAAATAACGATTAGGTCGATACCACCAGCCTCCTCGCATTTAGCGGAGATACCTGTCCCCGCGCCGCCACCGATAATTGGTCGGCCAGAAGCCACGATATCTTTCAGACGTTTGAGTATCTCTTCTCGTTTAAATTGCATCTTTTGTACCTCCTGAATCTATTCTGGGGATGCGAATTTTGGATTATTGCATATCGTTGTTATAGGGCAAGATGTAAATTATCGAATGGAAGGCTAAAATTGAAAAGGATGAGAAATTTGCTATCAATCTCTCATCCTTATCTATTATTACAAAAAACGAATTATTTGGCCTGTTTAATTTGCGCCCAAGTTGCAGTCAGCTTGCCTGCCCGTTGCACTGGGGTGGGGTGAGTGGGTTCTGTCGAATAGTAAAACTTGTCGATAGATGTCCCATCCTCACGATAGATAATATGCAACGTATGTTTGCCGGCAGCTAACTCCACTGTCGCCGTCGGTGTGGGTATTAGCTCATCAATCGTCTCCGGTAGGTCAGCAGGATATTGGTCTAGCTCCCTACCAGGCCATGGCCCATTCCGACTCGTTAGCGGATACACGAACCAATCGGTAGTGTAGAATTTTCTGAGTTCCTCTTTTTCAAAAAAGTCGAAGATGTTGGTGACGGTGCCTTCTTGATTAGCATCAGCTTCAGCATCGCTAATATCGAATGCCCAGAATACAGAATTGTCAGAGACAGATGGAGCAATAGCTCTAGCCCACCAGTAGTAACTACCGCCTTGGACGGTGAGTTCATACTTAATCCAAGTTCCAGAACCATCTACACCATTGGGGGTGATTATAAAAGCACCGCCTGAGGCGTTTGAAATCGTATAGGTATTTCCATCGACATCAGTCTCTTCAAAACCATCACTTTCAATCCGTAAGGCATCATCATTGCCTTTCCTTGCAACAAAATCTTCAGCTTCAAAACTTCCTGAGTCTGCGTCAACTATCATAATCGATACGCTAAAGAAAGCGAAGCTAAAGAGTATGAATAATGTTACAAACCGCATAACTTTTCTAATCATAGACCATCGCGAAGCGAATTGACAAACAGATTTTTTCATAATTTTAATCCTCCTTAAATCTTCGGATTTTTTTTATGTTACTTATCATGCCGAAGATTTAACTATTATTATATCTAAAACAAATGATTTTGTCAATAAGATTTTTAAAGGATCAAAAATTCCCCACGTTTGTAGCAGAATTGGCAACAATTCTGAAGTTCGTCTGTAGTCCGAAGTCTTACGACTTCGACTACGTCTTGCCGGAAGTCTTGCGACTTCCGCTACGGTTACGAAAATTCTATCATGGAGAATTTCTATCCTGAGGTAGTAATGCGATATTTTACAAAGTTACCTCAATAGCTCGTTGTGGACACATCCGCATGCAGAGCAGACAGGCGATGCACTTCGCGCTGTCAAAATCCACTGTCATCTCTGCCCTATTCATGAATAATGCGCCGGTGGGACAGATTGCCGTGCAAGCGCCGCAATGAACGCATCGCTCCTCATTTCTACGAATATCCTGACTGAGCAATTGAAACCCGACGCCCTGACTTTGCAAATACTTGATGCCTTCGGCATAGTTTTCTCTTGAACCACTCAGCTCTAAGATGAGCAATCCCTCTCTATCTGGGTCGATTCTTGCTTGTAGGATGTTGAACATTAAGTCATACTCTTTGACTAATCGATAAATGATAGGTTGGTTCGATATCTCGCGTGGAAAATGCAGTACGACTCTGTTTGATACCATAATTGACTTTAATTCCTTCCTTGCTTCAGCAAATTTTAGTTTGTGCTAGCGTTATCATAAGTAAATTTGATTCGCAGCCACGATTGGGATAGCCTTTCATCTTAACGCCTTTAGTTGACCATTCTTATCTGTCAAATATTCAAGCTCAAACATAAATATTTCTCCTATAACTTTTCGACATTATGCTTTGACCATCGTTACCTCTCCCCAAGCTCCGCATGAACTGCCGACGATAATAACGACGCCTTCGACACCTTCGATGGATTTAGCAAATTCAATGCCCTTTTCGATATCCTCGGGTCCGGAGACTATATTCCCCGTGGCAGTAGCAACGGCATCAGCAAGTGATGTTGATCTGGAAAAAATAGTGACGGCATCGGCTTTGCCAAAGCTGAGAGAATGTCCAACTGTACCGGCTGATGTGCAGATACCTAAAGGGGTTTGGTCAGCCTCTATCCTGAATGCCATTTTACCTGTAAACGGTGAGTTGCCGGCGTAGATACCGAGTACACGTTTTTCTGAAGTTTTAATAAAGATGTCGCCGCCGTTTTCGACGATAATCTGCTCGCTGAATTTCAACAAATCTTTCCCGACAAATTCGGCTATCGCGCCAGCGACAGCAGCCATCGGCCCAACTGAAGCTTTTTGTGCGGCGGCGGCCATTTGCCTGACGATTTCAGGCGCATCATCCTCAACATCTATTGGAGAGAGTGATGTCTGAAAATTGGGGCTCCGCGCGACGTACTGACTAATATCTTGACGGTATCGTTTTATTGGCGCCAGCGCATCTTTTTTAAGGTCAATATCGCCTGATATCAACAAATCGGTCTCTCCTTCTGAAACACGCACAACCGTCAAATCATCATGCTTAACCCATTTACGATATGTTCTTTCCTGGTAACTCATTTAGCAGTTCTACTTTTTAATGCTTTAGGTAAGATTTTCACAATAGGCGGCGCATTAATTTCCGCGGCGGTGAATTTCACCAGATTGGCGAAATCAGCTTCAGTTTTTACGCCATCTTCCCCGCGGTTCCAAGCAGCCATAAAATAGTATTGCAATTGACTCTCTTCATCAGGATTCAAAATGATGGCATGATTAAGGATTTGCTTCGTGATGCCCTTGACAGGGATGTCTTCTTTGGCAGAATCGAAATAGTTGGTGGGATAAATTATTGACAATCCAAGTTTATCGGATAGAGACCAGTTGGATTGTTTGCCCCAAGTGTAGATAAACCCCTCTTTTACATTCTGGGTTACCTTAATATTTTTCGGTTTTGGAAGCCCGGTCGCAATCTGGATAGGAGCGCTATTTCCTTCGATTTTTAGGTGATGTTTCGACCACTGTTGTCCTCCAAAGATTGAAAAGGTAGAGGTTACTTTTAATACATCAGAACGAAATTTCCAGTTATCGAAAATCAGTTGAACCACCGCTCGAATAGGTCCATTGGCAATTATGCGCGGGTATGGATTGCTTTGATCGCCCAATGGAATCAACGTCTCGCCATCCCAAAGAGCAAATCCACCGCAGCCAAACCAACTATCAATTGGCTGTATTGGCATCGCTGTTTGGCGCCCTGCGGATATATCAGATATGAGTTGGGGAAATGACAGACCTTCGGTTTCTTTACAAAATACACCCACGGAGGTTCTTTCATTGAAAGGCAAGCGGTATGCGATAAACTCAGATTCCCAAGCTATCCCCTTCAGTTCAGGAAAAACACCCGCTTGAACACGCTTTGTGTAACCGATAGTGATACTGGTATACTGGGGATTGGCACTCGTATCACGGGGCGTGTACATGATAACTATCTCTTTGATTTGTTGAGGTTCTAAATCGATGAGAAAGACCAATTCATCCCTTTCGCCATCACTATTCATATCATCCGCTTGACTGGAGATATCTCGATTATCGGCGGTGGCAACCCGGAACATATTCAGCGAAAAATCAGCCGCCACTTTTTTCAAGTCGCTAAGTTTCAAGATAATTGGAACATCTTTACGTTTTATTGGAAGAGGATTTTCAATGGTCAATCTAATCTCTGGAGCTTTGCCGCGCCCCGGATAAGTGCATGAAGTGATTATAAAAGCTAATGTTAGAAAAATACTCCAGAAGGAAAGATGGTAAATATTTAGTCTGTATGATTTGCTACTATTTTGAGTGGACAATGTATCACCTTTCTTTTGGGGTTATTTTCTACTGAATATCCTCTCAAATTATCTCCAATCCAACGATTCATATCTTAGAAATTCATTATCTCAATAGTCATGAAGATGCACTACTACCTTTTTACGCAGGAAAGAGGACAACAAACCTACGTGAATACATTTATTCTCTGTCCTCTTCCCTTTACGCCTATGCCTGTGATTGCGACGATACTTTCGCCTTCAGCGCGGCTAGGTCATCATCGATGCTACCCTCTTTTTCTAATTCAGCAAACTGATCTTCAAGTTTAACATCTTCTGTCTGAGCCATCTCGACAGCCGCATCAGCGCGGGCTTCCATGTCAGTTACCTTCTCCTCCATACGTTCGAAAGACTCGAAGGCGCTGCCATCTCTCATGCCTGCCATAGTCTCATGAATCTGCTTTTGAGCTTTGGCACGTTTTTGCCGGGCGATGAGTAGATTTTTCTTGCGAGCGGCTTCTTCGATTTTACGCTCTAATGCTCTCAAGCTCTCTTTGAGTTCATCCACCGCTTGTTTCTGTTTCTCCCACTGAATTTTATATTCATTGGCTAAATTCTGATGTTCATTTCGGCGTGCCAGAGCTTCTTTGGCAAGCGTATCATTTTCCCTCTGCACGGCTAATGCCGCTTTACGTTCCCATTCTTGCACTTGAGATTCCTCATGCTTATACTGTTTCTCCAAGCGCTTCTCATCTGCGATAGCCGCGGTCACTTGTTGCTTGGTTTTTGCTAATTGCTCATTCATCTCCAAAACAATTTGATTAAGCATTTTTTCAGGGTCTTCGGCTTTGCTGAGCAGATGATTCACATTTGCCTTGAAGATTGATGAGATTCGGTCAAAAACACCCATGGTTGACACCTCCAGGTTATTATTTCGTTATGCAAATGGACTGTGTTTAAAGATTTTTAGACTTAGCGATAATTGGACAATTCCGCATAATTTTGAGTCGCGGCAAAAGCCAGTGATTCTATCGAAGCTTCCAACTCATTGAGGTCCAGATGTTCCGATTGAAGTGAATCCACCAAAACCACGTTATCCTCTTCTAACGCATAGGCGCCGTGAAGTAGGTCTATGCCATTCAATTCCAGTAGACGCTGAAAAAATTGCTCGCGATTTTTTTGCGGCGTCTCCATCAACTTTATTCGCAAAACAATTACCGGTGGTTCATGGTTGATGACGAGATTGTCAATGCCTTGGTCCTCAAGATTTAGGAGCCATATCCCCTCTCCAACTGTTTTATAATCCAATTCTAGTTTATTAAAATAGGCTTCAATATCACGGTTTGTAGCCATAAATTCCCCCCCTTTTTTCACCGTTTTATGTCTTCAAGTGTACAATATTTATGCCTAAATGTCAAGTGCGAATTTCTGGCCTCGCATACTTCTTCTTGACGTTTAGTGGAAAATATGATATTAAAGTCATAAAACAATCACGAGGTGTAAATTATGCCAGTTTTAGAAGGACATGGCTTGACCAAACGATTTGGTGAAGGAGATGCGGCAGTTGTCGCTGTGGACAACGCGGATATCGCCATCGAAGCGGGTGAATTGGTGATGATTATGGGCGATAGCGGCTGTGGGAAAACTACTCTCATCAGTTTATTGGGTTGCATCTTGACACCAACAGAGGGCGAGGTGTGGATAGAGGGCAGGAAAATCGATTACGCAAACGATGACCTCCCGTCCATTCGACGGGAAAAGCTCGGATTTGTCTTTCAACTATTTAATCTAATTCCCTACCTTACAGCGCTGGAAAACGTGATGATTGCATTGGACATAGCGGGCGTTAAAGGGGACAAAGCTGAGGGACGCGCCAAGGAATTGCTCGGGCAGGTAGGGCTATCGAAACGTTTGCATCATCGACCCGCCCAGCTCTCAGGCGGCGAGAAACAGCGCGTATCTTTCGCACGCGCATTGGCGAATAAACCTCAGATTATTTTTGCCGACGAACCCACCGCTAATCTCGACAGCCGCCAGAGCGAAAATCTTATGGATTTGGTGCGCCAACTGAGACATGAACACCAAACAACAATTGTCATTGTTACTCATCACCTGGACTTGAGAGATGATGCGGATAGAATAATTCAGATGAAAGACGGTAAAATCTCTTAAATCCAACCGATTTTTTCAAAACTGCTAATGACTATGAAACAGATACAGTTAAGACGCAAACAAACCAAAGCTCACGGATACCGCTTTTTGTTAATATTGCTTCTAATCATCGTTGTTTTCATTGCTATATCTATCTTCCAATCGAATAGAAACTTCGAGAAAAACAGACGGAAAGTATTTCCCATCAGTACCGTGGAAGAGACTCTGGCGACTGAATTAAGCAATAACACAGAGGTCAAAAAAGTATACCTCTCCCAACATGGCAACATTTCTTACGAAGTGGGCGGCGAAGGTGAAGTTGTTGTATTGCTTCATTGCTGGGCCGGCGCGAGGCAATATTGGAAATATACCATTAAAGATTTGCTACTACATTATCGGATATATGCTTTAGATCTGAAAGGCTTTGGGGAATCCGACATCCCCAAAAGCGGTTATCGGATGACGGATTTCGTCGATATGCTACATGATTTTTTTGATGTGCTGGGCATTGCCAACGCTGTCGTCGTCGGACACTCCATGGGCGGTACCATCGCGATGTTATTCACCTTGAATTATCCCGAACGTGTCAACAAATTGGTTCTGGTCGCTTTACCCATGAGCGGACACCGAATCGGTCATAAACTTATGGGCGCATCTGTAATCGGGGGATTATGGTATCGCGCGGTTCGATTTCTAGGGGCGCGTTCACTCCGCGAGCCAAAAGCGCGTGAAATATGGTTGAAGCCAACTGTCGCTTCGGCGACACAAAGTATGAAATCATTTGTAAAAGCCAATCCATTGATGAGGATACATGAAATAAACTCCCCCGTTCTACTCATTCTCGGGAAAAATGACCCAGCGGCAGCTTCTGCATATCCGGCAACGGATGAGACACAGCGTTTTGACCTCAAGCTCGCAATAATCGACGCGGCGCGACATGCGCCACATTGCGAAAATCCAGCGGAGTTTAATAAAAAATTGCTGACTTTTCTCCAGGCTGACGCATCTGAACTGATAGTACCAGCGCGAATCAGATGATAGATGAAAAAGATGGCGATATCTTCGGGTGGGTAGAAAAAAATCATAAAAAGTCTTTGCATCCGAATCGTGTTATATGGAATAAAAAATTTCAATCCTGTGCGCGTCGCAAGCACCGCTACTCCATCCCTTCGAACCATGCCCTGAACGAAGTGAACGGGGAAGTGAATAGGCTTTTAGACCTTCCAAGAGAACTGTAATTTGACAAGGGAGATAAAAAATGTTCAACGATGACATGATACTCTGGTATCGCCAGCCGGCTAAGGAGTGGGTTGAAGCGTTACCTATCGGCAACGGTCGTTTGGGCGCGATGGTATTTGGCGGTATCCAACGCGAACGAATACAACTAAACGAAGACAGTTTGTGGAGCGGCAAACTGATCGAGCGGGATAAGCCCGGCGCGGCGAAATATCTTCCAGCAGCGAGGCGATTGCTGTTCGAAGGCAAATACGCCGAAGCTGAGAAGCTGGTCGAAGAGAAAATTATGGGACTTCGTATCGAAGGTGGCATTCACACCTACCAGACACTTGGCGACCTAGAATTGTTTTTCGAGCCACAATCGAAGGTGTCCGATTACCGTCGTGAACTCGACTTGGACAGCGCAATTGCACGAATCGACTATCGCGTCGGCGATGCGACTTTCACGCGTGAGGTGTTTTCCACCGCCGTCCATCAAGCCATCGTTGTCAGGCTCGATTGCGATAAACCGGGCATGATTACCTTCGACGCCAGCCTTTCCCGTCCAAAAGACGCTAATATCGAAGCAGTCGCACCCAATCTCATTGTGATACACGGACATTTAAACGACGGCAATGGGGTGAAATTTTCCGCTCAACTCAAACTTCTTCCCGAAGGCGGAAAGTTGATGATAGCTGATAAGGGATTGCGGGTGGAGAATGCCGACGCCGTTACGCTGCTGTTGGTTGCCGCGACTAACTACCGCGGTGAAGACCCGCGTGCGGTTTGTGAGAATCAGCTTACATCCGCTGCAAAAAAGAACTATGCCGAACTGCGTCGGGCACACGTGGCTGAACATCAGCGTCTGTTCAGAAGGGTTGAGCTTCGTCTGGGCAAATCCGGCACGGTCAATCTACCCACAGACGAGCGCTTGGCAGCATTGCAGAAAGGCAGTGATGACCCACAGCTTATCGCCCAGTATTTCCAGTTCGGCCGCTATTTGCTGATTAGTTCCTCCCGTCCCGGCGCTATGCCCGCTAACTTGCAAGGATTGTGGGCGGACGGTCTCAATCCACCCTGGAACGCCGATTATCATATCAACATCAATATTCAGATGAACTACTGGCCCGCCGAAGTATGCAACCTGGCTGAGTGTCACGAACCGTTCTTCGATTTAATCGATGCATTGCGTCCCAGAGGCAGGATTACGGCGGAGAAAACCTATAACTGTCGAGGTTTTACCGCACACCATACAACTGATGCTTGGCACTTTACCAGTGCCATCGGCAGTCCCGTGTATGGCATGTGGCCCTTTGGCGCGGCGTGGTGTTGTCAGCATCTGTGGGAACATTACGTTTTCAGCGGCGACCGCGAATTCCTGGCAAAGCGCGCCTATCCCATTATGAAAGAGGCGGCGGAGTTCTTTGTAGATTATCTCGTCGAACACCCCAAAAGCGGCTATCTGGTTTCCGGACCGTCCACCTCGCCGGAGAATCGCTTCCGCACAACTGACGGCCAGGTCGCTTGTCTGACCATGGGAGCAACCATGGACCATCAGATTATCTACGACCTTTTCACCAATTGCATCGAGACGAGCAAAATTCTCGGCATCGACGAGGACTTCCGCCAGAAATTGGAATATATGCTGTCGCGTCTTGCGCCAATGAAAATCGGCAGTGACGGTCGCCTTTTGGAATGGCCTGAAGAATTCGAGGAACCAGAACCAGGCCACCGACATATGTCACACCTATTCGGTCTGCATCCAGGACGACAAATTACCTTGCGCGGCACACCTGAACTAGCTGATGCGGTGCGTAAGACGATTGATTATCGTCTATCACACGGCGGCGGACACACCGGCTGGAGCCGAGCATGGATTATCAATTTCTTCGCGCGCTTGGAAGATGGCGAACAGGCTCACGAAAATGTCCTTGCCTTATTGCGACAATCGACGCTTCCCAATCTGTTTGACAACCATCCGCCATTCCAGATTGATGGGAATTTCGGCGGCTGTGCCGGTATCGCTGAAATGCTTTTGCAGAGCTACTGCGCGAACCCATCTCGAAAATCAGGGGCTGGTGAGATTCATTTTCTGCCAGCTTTGCCAAAGGCTTGGACAGATGGTCACTTCCGAGGTTTGCGCGCTCGCGGCGGTTTGGAAGTTGACTTAACCTGGCGCGACGGACGCGCCACTTCAGCAGTGCTAAAGGCCAGCATCATGGGCAAACACCGACTGCGACCACCAAGCGGACAGCAAATCGCCGAGATACGCTCTGGAGGGGATGTTCTGCTGCTACATCATGGCGAAGCAGAAACGATACTTATAGATGTTCAAGCTGGGCAAACCTACGAACTTATATTTCGTTAACACTGTCAAATTGTTTTGACAAAGATAGCTTACGTAGGTCGATTTTCCAAAATCGACGTTTTTTCTGTCGAGATATGGCTCCGGCAGGCGACTTCGTCTTACGGAATCTCGACCTCATTTCAGGATGGGTAGTTAAAATCCTCCTTATCCCGGTCGGGCAATAGACCATCTTTTGGAAGATAGGCCTACCTGCGTCGGTTCAAAATATCGTTGTGGCAGATGTGGATGGTGATGGTAAAGCTAGAAATTCTTGCAGGTGGCAACGATGGTGTGCTATACTGTGTAGAGTAGACTTATTTGAAGTGAATTATGAGGTTGAGCTCATAGAGTCAAAGATACAATGCTCACTTATCAATCCCAAAACATGACAGACCTGTGGTTTTATCTTTTGGAGTCGGATAGTATTCCAGGCCAATTTCACATCCTAAAGCAGAAATGCTTGCGCCTGCCGAATTATCAACTTGACCTCCGGATTATTGGCAGCAGCCACATTATTTCTCTGAGAACTGCTTCTGCTCAACTGACTGAATGTCTAACTTGTCTGCCGATTAGAAAGATCGACGCGCCAACGCTGGTGGAACGTTCTATCCCATTGAACGGCGACGATTTGACAATAAAGGTGGGAGATGTTCACTACACCGTCAAATTTCACACCGCGTGGCTTGGAGAGGACGAATATCGGAATCGGCATCAACTCCTCTTAAATAGTGAGAACGAAGCCATGCTCTATGAGTTTCCAGTTCACGTGGGTAAAACGAGGTTCAACCCCTTGACCTTATTAAAATATTCCTGTCAACCAAAACGAGTTCAGATCCGGACATACCATACCTATCCGGATGAATGTGGTATTGCCGATACGCATACCCACATCGAAATTTTGCAATGAGTTATACGGCAGCTCGCAACCGACGATGAGACGAATTTTGGGTGGATTACTTTCCTAACTAGCAAATTAGGTTAATACTACCGTGTTTTGTCAACCGATTTCCATGTTTAAACGATACAAGTTTAAACTTTACATTTAGATAAGGAAATAAAATGACATATTCAGATAGACGAAAACAATTTATGGAAAAGATGGATGGTGGCGTAGCTATATTCCGCGCGCCGGAAATGGGCGAAAGGAAATATCTGCCGAACAAGGATTTTTACTATCTGACGGGATTTGATGAGCCGAATGCCGTTTGCCTTCTGACGCCTGAACACAAAGAACATAAATTTGTTTTATTCGTCCGTGCAAAGGATGAAGAGCGGGAAAGATGGACTGGCAGGCGCGCCGGCGTTGAAGGCGCGAAACAACGGTTTGGAGCGGATGAAGCTTATCCCATCGATAAGCTGGACGAAGAATTGCCCAAATACCTCAGTGGTACAGATAAAATCTACTACCGAATGGACTCAGATGAAGTTTTCAACCAGAAAGTTGTCAATTTGATAAAACGCTATCGCCCACATACGCTAATCGATACTGGCAAGATTCTCCACGAAATGCGGCTATTCAAAAGCAGGGATGAACTCAATCTGATGCGCAAAGCGGCAGCGATTACCGAAATGGCGCATCGTGAAGCGATGAAAGCGGTCAAACCGGGGATGTATGAATATGAACTGGAGGCTCTCATAGGCTATACCTTCCGCCAAAATGGAGCTGTCGGCCCTGCTTATCCAACTATTGTCGGCGTTGGCGCGAACGCCACAATTCTCCACTACACTACTAACAACTGCCAAATACAGGATAACACCCTTGTGCTTATAGACGCTGCGGCGGAATATCAATACTACGATGCCGATGTAACCCGCACAATTCCGGCAAATGGGAAGTTTTCCGACATACAGAAATCGATTTATAATATTGTTTTAGAGGCGCAACTTGCGGCGATAGAAGTCGTTAAACCGGGCAACAGTTTGGACGATTTTCATAACAAGGCAGTCCAGGTGATAACCGAGGGTTTAGTAGAACTCGGATTGCTCTGCGGCGAGGTCGATAAATTGATAGAAGATGAAGAGTACAAGAAATTCTATATGCACAATACCGGACATTGGTTAGGTATGGATTCTCACGATGTCGGCAAACGCAAAGTGGACGGCGAAGCGAGGATTTTTGAACCGGGCATGGTTTTAACTGTCGAGCCGGGCATCTACATATCAAAAGATACTGAAGATGTTCCACCTGAATATTGGGACATCGGAGTTCGCATCGAGGATGATGTCCTGGTGACAGAAAATGGCAATGAAGTCCTCACAGATGGAATACCGAAGACAGTTGAGGAAATTGAAAGCTTTATGCAGGAGAGATGAACTTTATTCAACCGTTACTTGACTTTTAACCTTTAACCATGGGAGCTATTAAGATGACAAGCAAAGAAAAGATGTTCGCCGTTATGGATGGCGTTGAAGTGAGGGAATTTCCCGTCGTCATTCCGTACTTGGGGATTTTTCTCCGCGACCATTGGGAAGAGGTGACGGAGGCGCCTTGGTGGGCGGTTCGTACAGGCGATATTGAAACAAATCTGCAGGTGGCGAAAGATTTGCAAGAAAAACTGGCAATAGATTGGATTCCCGCGAACGGCGGCTATTCACGTGAATGGCGCGAAAAGCATGAGGTCAAGGTGCGCGGTAAACAGCCATTTATCATAGACAAAGAGACGGGACAAGAGCGGGCAATTCACCGAGAGCCGCCGGGTGGAACTCAGACTCCCATTACGACAAGTCGTGTCCATAGTATGGAGGATATTGACCAGATGATAGATATCTGTCCCGCGATGGATAGAATCAAAGATGGCAGTCTGGATTACGCCTCTGCAGTCATCCGTGAATTCGGCGATGAATATTTTATCTTCTCAAGCATCGGCGCGCCGTTTTGGGGACTGCATTCATATTTCGGGTTTTACGAGATGATGACCAATCTGATTGAACGTCCAGAATGGGTGGAACGCTTGATAGAGAAAATTACAATCGCATCGCTGGAAACACTGAAAGCATACGCGCGAATCGGCATCGACGGCGTTTGGGTTGAGGACTGTTACAGTTCCGCCGACCTAATTTCGCTCGCACACTTTCGCCGCTTCGCCGCGCCCTATGTCAAACGTCAAATCGAACTTATCAACGGACTTGGGATGAAAAGCATCTACTACTTCTGCGGCGACGTGAGCGATAGACTAGAAGATTTGGTGCAGATGAATCCAACCTGTATCTCTTTAGAAGAGAGCAAAAAGAACTTTGTCATTGAAATTAATAAAGTTGATAAAATCGTCGCTGGTCGGGCATGTCTGTTCGGCAATGTCGATGCCATCGGAATTTTACAAAACGGCAGTCGTGAAGTCATGGTAGCAGAAATCAAACGTCAACTTGAAGTTGGCCGTCGCAGCGGCCGATTTGTGATGTCACTTGGCAGCCCAGTAACTCCCTTAACTCCGATGGCGAAAGTGAGAGAATTTGTTGATTTGACAAGAGAACGGTAATCGACACCGGTGGGATTCTGAACGACGCAAAGCAGCAATAACAATCCTTAGGGAAAAAGCGTATAGACTCGTTTTGTGAGCAGGATACCTATGATACTCCAGAGGCTACCGGCGAGAAATTGTCCCAGTATGAAACCGAAGAGAAGCGGCATGGCGCTTCGATGAGCTTTCAAACCGCCTCCGGAAAGGATTACCCTTTTGGAGAGCCACCCTAAAAAAATCGAAAACCACATCCAACTGATAGCCCAACCGCTTCCGACTGCGTATCCCACCGGATATAATGGCCACCAGAAGAAACGCCGTTTCAGTATCATCAGCAGCATCGTCAGGAAAAACCCAAATCCTATCTGCTTTAGCGCCGACACATTTGTGCTGACGGGATAGGCTAGCCAATTTCGCAAACGATTAAAATCACCTATGCCCCAACGGGCGAACAGATATTTGTGATAGAGTACAACATGAGCCATGATAGCGGTAATCGTCCCGACAATCATCGCCAATATCATAGCGACGACTAACCGTTTGTCAGTCATTTTTAAGGACGAGCCAATCTTAAATCCTTCCAACTGATGAGGCATGGGATGGCAGCGGTAGCCATAAGCGAGCCACGATAGAAGGGTGGTATTAGTCAAATTAAGCGCGCCCAATTTCCTTGACCCCATAAACAGGACCATGATTTTATCTGGATGTATGTTGTGGAGTTCGTGCGTCGGCGGTCCCAATTCAGCCCTCATTCGAGTCATCGCAATGCAGAGAACAAAGTAGATGCCGAAATACAGCAACGTCACCCAATAATCCAATCCCGCATGGGACCAGAAAAAGACGATGATTACCATGCCAATAATGAAACCAGCGACAGCCATCTTCGATAATGGGTCTATGGGGTGTTTTGAAAAGATGCCAAACAATACCCGCTTGATGTGCTTTCGGCTCGTCCAAAGAGCCAGAATACCGATGCCTATCCACGCCCCGGCGCGCTGTTCGCCCTGATAGCCGCCCACCGTTTTCCAACCCACAATGCTGAAGAAAACGAGTTGCACTTTCCAAAACAGGTAAAAGACCCATAAAGAGAGAGATAAATCCAACGGCATCAGATATCCAAGTCCTACGGCAAAAGCGTAGATATTTATCGGCAGCCATCCGATAGCGTTCCACGGCTTCTCTGTGAACAGCCTGCCGAGTTCATACTTGAGATCTAAGTAAGGAACCGCAGGATAAAGGAAATGGATGCCCGCCATTATTTCGATGCCAAAGGCCACTGAAAACCCAATCCACATCAATCTATTTGAAAAGAGGCCGGATGTGTTCCTGATGACCTCTATAGGTAAAACGGTAATCGGGTAACTCAATCTCTCATGTTCAATCCACTGTCTTCGGACGATAATGTTGATGCAGAGCATCACAAATAGCGCGACTATTACAAAGCCAGACCAGGCGAGTATCGGAACGGACCAGGCTTTTATGTATTTCTCTTGAAAGAATGTCGTTCCGCCTTCAAAATAGCCCTCCAGGATTCGCTTATCATCTACAGTCAGCCAGCGAGGGATATAGCGGAAAAAAAGATCTTCCCACTCGTTTTCCGGGGTCGCGTACCAGAAGGCGTTGCCCATCAACGGAACCAACTGGCGTATGATATCATGCCCTGCCAGAGCCGTTGCGATGGATATCATGATGTAAACGGTCGCAAGTTCTGTCTGACTCAGAGAAGCATTTTTCGTGAACCGATTCAACAGGAGATTGATTCCTGCAACTGAGAAAAGTGTAAAGAGAACGGTGGGAAAGATGGAAAAATCGGTTAGTTCCCAGACGACACGGTTTTCTGATGAGACTATCCAGTAGCAGTTTATCACTATCAAAACAACGCCTAAAAACAGACCGGCGAGCATAAAACGGAGGGAAGAATTTTCGGATTTTAGTTGTTCTTCACCGAATGGTAGTTTCTTTTTCATCATCAATCTCCGGACGAGAATTTTTCACTTAGAATCATAATATTGAATGTTTTAATATCCTTTAGTAAAATACGCACATTAGCTACTGTAACGCTGGACAAATGCCTGCGGAAAGGCAGCGGTCATCCGTATCCATTCTGCCGGATTTTCTCCACGCCCATCCTCGAATATAAGTTCTCCCTTGTATCCGATATCTTTAAGCGCCTCAAATATTTCTCCCCATTCGATGATGCCTTCTTCATGCAGCGGCGGCTGGTGGTCAGCTTTTTGCTCAAGGTTAAAACTCTCGTGCAGATGTAAATGAAAGACTCGAGCATCACACTGTGCCAGAGTTTGTCGCGCTTCCTCTTTTTGGACGAAAGGGTTGTTCATAATCTCTTTCCTTTCTGAGTATATTTGTTTTGCTTGCAAACGGGAAGTAACTTAGACCAAACAGTTGAATGTCTAGTTTAAGTCAATCTATGTTTCCAGGCAAAACTTATAGAGATAAAGGATAACATAATTATGCTTTATTTTCAACCAGAAATGGTATT
>DTYX01000218.1 GCA_012961655.1 Candidatus Poribacteria bacterium | reverse complement strand
TAACGTATCAGAAAGCTTGCCCTTGAGCGAAGCGAAGGAATGATTCGCACGCAATTCTAACAACTTTTCAGTCGCCTCATCAAGAGTTGCAATCCTTATAAGCGCCAAGTATTTAGTGCTTCCCTTCTTAAGCAATTCAACCGTGTTCACCAATTCCGCCAGTTCTTTGGTGCGATTGAAAAAATCTGAACCGGTGACCGGTTTGGAAGATTCAAAAAACATCAGATTTTCCTTTCAAATTTGAGACGTTTCAATCTTGAAAGGATTTCATCATTATTCCGATGGTTTTGTCAATAGAAAATTCATTGCCGAGTTTCAGTCCCCCTCATCGGGTCAGGTATTCCGCAAGCATCAGGGTTACCACTTTTCATCAGGGCATGTCTTGCGACTGCGAATATTCTAGAGGTAAGGTTTTTAACCAACCATAACTACTCTTCCTCGCTCATATTTTCCAGGCTTTTTTCACTCATTTTGCGCCCCCTTTTTTAAGATTCTCTCTTTCCATTCCTGATAAAGAATTATTACAAAGGTTTCCAAGCCAATGTTTACCATCACCGCCTTTGGAAACTCAGAGACGGCTTCCTGTAAGGCAACAGGTATTGTTCTTCCGTTTATGACTGTCCATGCGGCTGGTGTAAGAAAAACCACTTTTTCCCAACGCGCTTTGATTTCATCAAACAGGCGCGTGATAAAAAAGTCAATTTCCGTCGTTTGTGTACCTTCGGCGGTTAAGAAATAAGTGCTGTATTTTATATCACCGCGTAAACCAAGGACGGTTAAATCATAGGCGGAAAACCGCTCTGCGCGACTGGTAATCTCGTGGCTCACAAAACGACTGCAACAATCTCTCTTGCGGTCGCTGCTTGCAAACACGCTGCCTCTCGCTTCACATCCGTCAAACGAACCAACGCCTTAAGAAACGGTTCGGCAAATCGTCTGTCAATGAATTCATTATAGAAGCGCTTGAACGTATATTCCCGTTCATTAATCACCAAGCTACTTTGCTCCAGCAAATCAATTGCTTCGCGCAACACATGCCACTGTTCCCGCATCAAACGCCCTTCGCCGCGCAGGTATTCATGAAGCACGCGGCGGTGAACGAAAAAGTTCAGGAGCGGCGGGGGGTTGCCGAAAACCGTTCGACAGACCAAAACCCGTCGCAACCCCACAAACATTCATAAAGCCAAGAGATCTCGCCGTCGCCTGCAACGGCTGGTTAGGATAAAACGGACTAATCTTCGACTTGTTGGGTTTCGTGCCTCAACCCAACTACGAACTAACGGACAAGCTTAGATGGCCATCCTCCTATTGATCTGTTGGTGCTATCCAACCCTTCGGCCATAATGAATATTGGACCGAACCAATACACATTCAGGATACCACCAGATTCTACCTCAAACTTGCCAACGAAGGATGGCTCACCGTATTCTTTGGTAATTGTCCGTACTGTCTTTCCTTCTCCGATAAGGAAATGTGGAACATCCATTCCGCTCTTCTCTACTTTGCTAAACAAGACCGCCCATACATTGTACCTCACTCCTCGCATTTCGCTGAAGAAGGAATCATCGACGACCAATCGCCAAGCAGTTTTCCACGCTTGTTGATCCTTTTTGAGATCGGGAATTGGTGATTTGAACTTTCCTACCGGAGCAAAAGGTATTCCAGCTGGAGGTTCTTCTAGTAATGCAGATTTCGCTGCTCTCTGAAGCGTGTCAGCGTCGGATTCAATTGTATCAGTTGCAGTAGGACCAGTTTCCTGTGTTTGGGATGGAATCTGAGCTTCATTGGATCCCTCGTGTTTCGGGATTATTCTTCCTTCCTCTTTTGGTGTAGGTGCTGGCATGGGCACACACGCATTCATTGTTATAACGAAAGAGAGAGCGACTGAAACAAAAGAGACACAAAACAAGGGAGATCGGCGCAAAGTGAGTTTACCCTTCATGCTAACGACCCGAGTCCAGTTGCGGCGGGGTT
>DTYX01000217.1 GCA_012961655.1 Candidatus Poribacteria bacterium | reverse complement strand
TTACACGAGTTTTTCACTTAGAGTAGTAGTGCAAGCATCTTGTCCCGAAAATCGGGAAGCAAAGGAAGTAAGGGAAGGAAAGCTTTCTCCGCTTTCCATCCTTTCCTTCCTTTCCCCCCTTTCCTTCATATCTTTACCGCAAAAGAGGATAACTGAAAAAGTCGTACAAATTAGCGAGCTTTAAATAAGATGGAAATTAAAAAATCGCTTCAAACAGCAGGCATTCTAAGCCTCATCGTCATTCTAACCAAATTACTGGGATTTGTCAAGAGCATTTTTATCGCTGCTTACTTCGGAGCCGGCAGTATGACCGATGGTTTTTTTCTGGCGATGTTGGCGCCTGAGTTCATGGCTTTCCTTATGGAAATAAGCCTGCCGATAGTTACTATTCCTGTTTTGGTCGATTATATCAATCAAAAAAGGGTCGATGAAGCCTGGCGGATAATCAGCGCTCTGATGAATGTTGTTCTGCTTTTTGCGCTATTCCTTATGGCTGCGGGAGAAATCTGCGTGCGGCCATTTTTTTCTGTTTTTCTCTCGCCGGATGATTCTCAAGTATTTGCGGAGATAATCAAAATCACCAGAATTATGCTTCCGATGATAGTTCCCGTTGGTGTATTTGGCGTAATATTGGGCGCGCTGAACGCCTTAAAAAAGTTCGTCTGGCCAGCTTCTACTCAATTGGCAAATAATTTGATAATCATCAGCGGCATTATTTTGTTGGGTCGTATGCTGGGAATATACGGGCTAGTTGTTGGCGTTCTCTGTGGCGCAGTCATTAAACTCTGTCTGCTTCTGCCTTCTTTGGGAAGAGCTGATTTCAAATATAGTTTCGCTCTGCATCTTCGACATCCTGGGGTTAAAAAGATTTGGAAACTGCTTCCACCTATTTTAGGCGTCGCATTGGCCGGCAGACTGAACTATCTTATGGGAAGGTTGTTAGCGGCTGGATTGGAGGAGGGCAGCGTCTCTTTTCTCACCTACTCGATTCAATTGACCCAGATGCCGCTGGCGTTCTTTGTGGTGACGCTTTCAACCGTATTGCTGCCTAAATTCAGCTACGATATGGCGCAAGGCGAAACTTTAGAATTGAAAAACGCGCTCCATAAATCCATCAAAATTCTGTTTCTCATCCTCATCCCCTGCCAACTTTTTCTGGCTTTTTACAGCCTTCCTTTGGTGCAAATGTTCTTCCAAAGGGGCGTTTTTCAAAATACCGCGACCCAATTGACAGCTAGCGCGCTGTTATGGTATTCGCTTGGGCTATTTACATGGGCGGTCATAGAACCGATAAAACGCGCCTACTACGCGCGGAAAGAGACTTGGGCGCCGTCGATTATTGGCATTGCCTCCGTGATTCTCAATTTAACACTCTGTCTATTTTTAATTCGAACTTCGTTGAGGCATGCAGGAATAGCGCTAGCGACTTCGATAGCAAACTGCTTCTATATGTTCGTCCTGATTTTCAGTTACAAAAGACGAACTCGAGAGATAGAAATACTCAACCTTTTTTTCTATCTTCTGAGAGTATCTTTGGTCGGTGTCGCATCTATCTTTCTAAGCAAGTGGCTGACAGGTTATATGGGAATCGTCTCGCCGTTCATCCTGTTGCCGATTGCCGCAGTTATATTTATCCCAACGTATTTCGCGATGCTAAAAATCCTGCAATTGCTCGTGGTAATTTTTCATCAAAGGATTAAACAGATGAAATAAATTTTGGGATGCGTATTTATTTTGAAATGCTACAATGGAAGTGGTATAATAAAGACATAATGATAAGAATCTCGTGATAGAGGCTCTTCGCTGCCGCTCAGATTGACAAGTGGAGGTAAAGAGTTATTGAATGAAAGAAAAACAGAGTAGAAACTGACTTTTTCGACAAATCTCGGTTTCTGGCAAATACACAACGGAGGAAGAATATGAAAAAAACCGATGTAATATTCATACTTACTGATGACCAGGGCATTTGGGCTGCTGGGTGTTATGGCAATCCAGAAATCCGCACTCCAAATCTCGATAGATTGGCAGCTACAGGTACTCGATTTGAGAACTTCTTTGTGGCAACACCTGTTTGCTCACCCAGCCGTGCGACCCTGTTAACCGGTCGTATCTCATCTCAGCACGGTGTCCATGATTGGATTCGAGATGGTAATGTCGGTCCTGAGGCCATTCGATATTTGGAGGGAGAGGTATGTTACACCGATATCATGGCACGGCATGGTTGGACCTGCGGTCTCAGCGGGAAATGGCATCTCGGTGACAGTCAGATTCCGCAGCATGGTTTCACGGATTGGTTCGTCCATCAGAGAGGCGGAGGACCTTACAACAACGCGCCGATGGTGCGTAACGGACAACTCGTCGATGAACCCGGTTACGTCACGGATGTCATCACTGACGAGGCATTGACAATGCTTGAGCGCTATGCGGAAGGAGGATATCCGTTTTATCTGAGCGTCCACTACACCGCGCCTCACAGCCCATGGACGGGACATCCACAGGATATTGTGGATTCGTATGACGACTGTCCTTTTGAATCCTGTCCGCAGGAGCCAAAACATCCGTGGGCCGGTAGTTTAACGGACTCATGCCTCGGAAATAGGGAAATGCTGAAGGGATATTTCGCCGCGGTAACTGCAATGGATGAGAATGTCGGTCGCATTCTGGATCGATTGGAAGCGTTGGGACTCCGCCAAGACACATTAATTGTGTTCGTCAGTGATAACGGTTTTTCATGCGGACATCACGGTTTTTGGGGCAAGGGCAACGGCACGAACCCACGTAATATGTATGAAAATTCCATCAAGGTACCAGCAATCTTTAGCCACCCGGGGACCATCCCAGAAAATCGCATTGAAGCGGCAATGGTATCCGCTTATGACTTCATGCCGACGTTGCTGGATTACTTGCAACTGCCGCTACCTGAAAACTGTAATCTGCCCGGAAAAAGCTTTCTACCTGCCCTAAGAGGTGAGCCGATTGAGGGACATGAAAGCGTCGTTATCTACGATGAATATGGCCCGGTGCGCATGATTCGCACCAAGGATTGGAAATATGTCTACCGACATTCTAGCGGCCCGCACGAACTTTACAACCTGGTCGAGGATGCAGACGAACGCAACAACCTGATAGGTGAATCTGACCAACAGGACCGTATCAAGGAACTTAAGTCTATGATGGATGAATGGTTTGTGAAGTACGTTATACCGAGCAGGGATGGCCTCAGAGAGGACGGAACTGCACACGGGCAGACACGATTGGTGAGATGACACGAGATTTGTACTTATTTTTCATTTTGTTCGGGTACTTACCATTTCTCTTTGACTATAAATCATAAACTTTAAGTTCGCTTACTCATGAAATTGGACGCGGGGAAAGGATGGAATGGATGGAAGGGAAGATGGAGTGATAGGTATTCCTGAGTTGAGTTGGAGCATCTCCACGGTTCGTCGTCTACAGAACTTCCCTCAAAGCCTCAATAAACCGTTTATTCTGCTCTGGTGTCCCTACTGTCACTCGAATCGAATTTGGAAATTTATATCCCGTTGTCGGACGCACGATTACCCCAAATTTCAGCAACTCATCTGTAACTTCTTGTCCTGACCTATTCAGATGAATCAGAATGAAATTCCCCTCCGAAGGCACATAGTCTATCCCCAGTTCCGCCAACTTTGCATATAAATACTGTTTGCCCTCGCTGTTGTTCCGTCGGCTTTTTTCGACGTGTTCTGTATCCTTCAAACTCGCTTGAGCAGCCGCTTGCGCGATGAGGCTGGCGTTGAACGGCTGTCTGACTTTGTTCATCAGTTCAATCACATTTTCATTCGAGATGCCGTATCCGATGCGTAAACCCGCCAAGCCGTAGATTTTCGAGAAGGTGCGCAGAACAATGACGTTGCGACCATCGTGGACGTATTTTAACGTCTGGGGATAATCATCGCGCTCGACGTACTCGTAATACGCCTCATCAAAAGCGACCAGGACATCATCTGGCACGCGCCGCATGAAGGCTTCCACTTGTTGGGCATTGACCATCGTGCCCGTCGGATTATTGGGGTTCGCTATGAAAATCACTTTAGTTTTGTCAGTAATGCAATCCGCCATCGCTTGAAGGTCATGTGTGTAATCCAAAAGAGGCGTTGTGATGGACTTAGCGCCGCAGACATTTGCTACAAGAAAATATACGACAAACGCCTGTTCTGAATAAATAACCTCGTCCCCTGGCGAAACAAACGTGTCGCCAATTATAGTGAGAACTTCATTGGAGCCGTTGCCCAAAATGAGGTTCTCGAGTTTGACGTTCAGATGTTTAGCCAGGTCGTTTTTCAGATAATAACTATTGCCGTCGGGATAGAGATTGACCTTTTCCGCCGCCGCTTTGATGGCGGAAACAGCCATCGGCGCTGGACCAAGCGGATTCTCGTTGGACGCTAAT
>DTYX01000216.1 GCA_012961655.1 Candidatus Poribacteria bacterium | reverse complement strand
TGCAAAAAGTTGAGGTTTTCTACGCTAAGCCGAAGGCGCGCGTTGCTGTTTGCATGGCTTTAAGGTTAAGCAGGTAAGTAAGCTGAACTCTTCGTTGTTTCTATGAAGAGAGGTCAAATGTCCTGCTACCTGAACTCCTGTCCGCTTTTTGGATTAAGCACGATAGGGTGTCGCACCAGCTACTATCTAGCACAAGGAGTCAGATTGCCGTGGTGTAAAAATCCCCCCTTTGGGAAAGGGAAAAGTAGAAAGTTACTTCCCACTTTCCAAAGGAGTCGCCTATTATGGGCAGAGTTTTCAAATTACTCAAAGAAAAAAAAGCGATTGTTTTTCAAAAGGTTCCATTTACCATACAATAAACGTCTATCCTTCAGGAGATTTCTCTTGGGATAGATGATGGCGCCAAGCAAGCTGGAATTGCTGCTGTTTGCCATTTCAAAAGGAGGTAAAAATGAAAGGTTACGCAGGAAAAATGTTGTTGGTTGACCTCTCCAATCGAAAGGTGGAGGATATGCCAGTAGATGATGAATTAGCACAAAATTTTCTCGGCGGTTATGGTGTTGGCTCTAAAGTAGTCTACGACCTTGTTCCGCCAAATGTTGACCCACTGGGTCCTGAAAATGTCGTCGGATTTACGACTGGGGCGCTTGTTGCAACTGGCGCGCCTTGCGCTGTACGCACTACAGTAGTAGGAAAATCGCCCATCACAGATACATGGGGGGACGCGAGCTCCGGCGGCGACTTCGCGGTTGAAGTAAAGAGAGCTGGATATGATGCCGTCTTCGTCAAGGGAATATCAGAAAACCCAGTCTATCTGTGGTTGCATGACAACAAAGCGGAGATACGGGATGCAACGGATTTGTGGGGAAAGGAAACCGTAGAAACTGAAGATATTCTTCGGGACCAACTAAGTGACAGAAGAATAGAAATCTGTTGTATAGGGCAGAGTGGAGAAAAGCTCTCACGCATTGCCTGTCCGATAATCGATAAAGGAAATGCGCCTGGGCGGTCTGGTTTAGGCGCGATAATGGGCGCCAAAAAGTTGAAAGCGGTCGTCGCAAGAGGAACAGTGGAAATTCCTGTCGCAGACGCCGACAAGCTTAGGGAACTTACAAGGGAGGCATTTAAAGCTTATGGCGATGGCGGAGACTTAAGAAAATACGGCACCTGCGGCGGCACAGCAAACTGCGTCTCCACAGGCGATTGTCCGACCAAGAACTGGCTCGGCGGCGGACCTGTGGATTTTCCAAATGCGAAAGCTATAAGCGATGAAAATGTCGTTAAATATCGGATAAGAAACGTTACCTGTCGAGGCTGTGTCATAGCGTGCAATGGGATAGTGGATGTGGAAAGCGGTCCGTATGCTATCAAAGATGCACAGAAACCGGAATATGAAACCCTTGGCGCTTTCGGCGCAATGTGTCTCAATGATAATGTCGAATCCATCATAATGTGCAATAATATCTGCGACAGATACGGCTTGGACACAATCTCCGCCGGTTGCGCAATCGCTTATGCGATAGAGTGCTACGAGAACAGCTTAATAGATAAATCGGACACCGATGGGATAGAACTGACCTGGGGCAATCATGAAGCCATCGTAGCGATGACGTGGAAGCTGGCGAAGCGTGAAGGTTTGGGAGATATCCTGGCGGATGGCGTAAAGCGGGCTGCTGAAAAGATAAACGGTTCCGATGAATATGCCGTTCACGTTCAGGGACAGGAACTGCCGATGCATGACCCCAAGATGGGACAGCCGGAGAGCTGGCCGCGCATTCTGGGAATAGTCTATCAAGCTGACGCAACGCCCGGTAGACACACCGCTACCATCGATAACAGAGGTATGGCTTTGCGCGCCACAGGATTATGCACTTTCGGCGGCGGTCCATTCGGAGGCGAAAAATTAACCGATTTCCTCAAAGCGGCTACAGGCGAGGATTTCCCGAATGAACGCCTTGAAACAATCGGCGAACGGATAAAATGTATGCGTCAAGCCTTTAACCTGCGCGAGGGATTCAAAGGTTTCTTCAAACTTCCAGGGCGCGTCATCGGCGACCCACCATTGAAGACTGGACCGCTGGCGGGAATTACCATAGACGCAGATGGTGAAACGCTGGAATACTACAAGACCATCGGCTGGGATGAAAATGGAAAACCCAGTAGGCAGCGATTAGAAGAACTGGGCGGATTTGAAAAAGTTATCGCTGACTTGTATTAGCGCTGTTATCAGAATTTGCCAGAAATAGAGCATCGCGTCCAATCGCAATAACTGTTCGATTGGAAGAATGGAAGGATGGATGAGTTATTCTTATCCATCCTTTCCGATGGATTATCTCAAGAAGAGAGGATATAGCAAATCGCTCTGCTTTTCAATAATTCAATCTTGCTGAAAAGATAGAAGCGGTGGATGCGAATGAAAGTTATTCGCCAGAGGAAGGCCGGCGCATTTATGAACAGTATCTCAATCAAATTATAATTAAAAGAAAGGAAAAATGATCGTAATGAACAACGGTTTTACCCTATGGTTTACAGGATTGCCATGTTCGGGCAAAACTACCGTTTCAGAAGTCGTCGCACAAGAACTGCTTGACCGTGGTTTAAAGGTTGAAATTCTTGATGGAGATGTTGTCCGACAGGGCTTATCCAAGGAACTTGGTTTCAGTAAGGAAGATAGAGATATACATATCCGACGCATCGGTTTCGTGAGCAAACTGCTTTCCCGAAACGGCGTGGCTGTCCTTGCTGCATTCGTTTCACCGTATCGCGTGATACGCGATGAGCTACGGCAGGAGATTGAAAATTTTGTCGAAGTCTATGTGAAATGTCCGGTTGAAGTTTGTATTGAACGCGATGTCAAAGGGATGTATAAAAAAGCGCTCGCCGGAGAAATCAAAAACTTCACTGGCATTTCAGACCCCTACGAGGAACCGGAGAATCCAGAAGTCGTCATCGAAACGGACAAGGAAACGACGGAGGAGAGCGCGCAGAAAGTGCTTGAGACTTTAGAAACGCTCGGATATATCCCCAAGGCGGCGGATGTTACCTACTCCGAGGAGGAAGAGGAGAAAATTAAACAACGATTGAAAGCGTTGGGATATCTCTAAGAATAATTATAGTTGCGTTTATTGAAGTCAAGTTAATACTTAGCCCAGACGTTTACGTCAGGGCTTTTCTATTTCAACTTTTCGGTTCTTCAACACATATCGTCCAATTTAATATCACGATTTATGCGAACCAATCAGCGTGTCGGCGGCATCTTATAAGCTTTGGCGCCCTCATTGTATTGGTGTATAATATGGTTTACAGTTTTGAAGTGAGGTGGAACACCAATCACCATTCACCCCACCGGTTGGAATTCCGCAACGAGGATATGCTAGTCGAAGAGATGTCTTCCAGGGCATTCACGATGACCTGTATGCCAAAGCGTTGGTGCCGGCATCGGGGAAATTCGCGAAGGCATCGGCAGCAATCGACGTGTCTTTATTGACGGCAGTGTCCAAATTCGTCCGATTGGCAACATGGACACGCCTTTGGGTGAAATGGATAACAGCGTCAATGTCTTGAAGATAGAAGACTTACAGGCCTGTGGAAATGTCAACCCCAATCAGTATCGTCGCTTCGAGCCTCCTGCTTTTGAATACCCAGAACGGATGGGCAAGTTGTTAGCCGCTGAAGCGCTCAAAATGGTAGAATTGATAGAAGTCGAAGACGGCGCGCCTGTGATATGGAATAAACTTGATTCACCATTCCTGCCCATGCGCGAGGAAGCGCTAGCTGAAGAGATTACCAACAACAGCTTCAATGGACTCAAAGAAGCCAAATAAAAGAAGGAACGTTTTCTGCTTTTCTTGACCTCCTCTGTGTCTCCGTGTCTCTGTGGTTTAGGTTAATCTGATAATGCTACTTTCATATGGAGAAATGGTATAAGGTTTTGACAATGGTATTTTCTTAGTCCATATTTCCACTACTTCTCATTTGGCGCTCGGCGCTGTGAATAATCCTTTCAATCTCCGAGGCAATGTCATCCTCAATCGGTTCAGGTCTATGAGTGTTTAGAATTTCAGCAACTTTCCCTTGGGCGCTCTCCTTCAAGGTCATCCCTTCGCTTCGCTCAAGGGCAAGTCCTTCATCTTTTGACCAATCCTCGTAAGTTCTCCTGTCCATTAAGGTTGGATACCACGTCTCCGCTCTGTAATGTCGTAATGTATGTTCCTCCGTGAAGAAATGTCCGCCTGGGCCGACGTTGTGAACGACATCAAGCGCCAGAGTTTCAGCGTTTACTTCAAAATTCCCAAGGATTCTTTTGGTCAAACCGATAGTTTCATCCATCATCACCAGATAGTCCAAGGAGCCGGTCAATCCAGACTCAAGATATCCCACATCATGGATGAGGTTCGCGCCGCTGAGGGCGGCAAGGAGAATCGAGTATGCCCCCTCTATCGCCGCTTGCTCATCGACGACTTTGGCATCAGTACATCCGCCTGTGCTAAACAGCGGCAAGCTGTATCGTTGCGACAGTTGTGATAAAACTGCGCTGGCGATGTGCCATTCGGGCGCGCCATAGGGGAGCATGGCGTAACGCATATCGAACGAACTGACGCAACCGCCGTAAATGAACGGCGAGCCTGGGTTTTTCAGTTGACTGATGACTAAACCAACCAACGCTTCCGCATTTCCCACAGCAATGGCGCCTGCCATCGTCGCCGGGCCGGTCGCTCCCGCCATGATTGTCGGGATGTAGATGATGGGGATGTTTTTCTCCGCGCAGAACAACAGTCGCTCAAGCCCTTCTCTGTTGTGGACAAATGGCGAGATGAACTGCCCGTAGAACATGAAAAAAGGATTCTTTAAGAATTGTTCTCTACTACCAGTGACGCAGCAGGCGATTTCGTAGATGTCGTCCAGTATCCCTTGGTCGGCTGAGGCGGCTGTGATAATCATCGGCTTGACGCTGTTTTTTAACATGGCGTAAAGGGTATGCAAGTCTGACGTATAGACATCGACATCAGAAGCTAAAGCGTAAGACATGAGAAAATCAATATTCGGCAGAAAGTCTGAAACCAACGCCGCATCCTCGATATCTTTTAGAACAGATAATCGCCTTTCGTGGGTATTGCTATCCATCGTATATTTTAAATCAGAGCCCGTGCCGAAATATACCTTTCTACCTTCCAAAAACATTCTTCTGTTACTGAGGCGGTCGGCGATTACAATTCGCTCCGGAGCGCTATTCAGGGCTACTTTGACCAACTGCGACGGAATTCTCACCCGCAAATCGTTTTCGACGTAAGCTCCGGCGGAATACAACAAATCACGCGCTGCTTCGTGGTGAATCTGAACGCCCGTCCGTTCCAAAATTTCAAGCGACGCAAAATGAATTTCGTTTAATTCCTCTTCCGTTAAAAAATTCACGATTGGTTGTCTGGGATTTCTAGTCATAAGTGATTTCTCCTGGGAAAAGTAAATACCCTACGCACCTGCGCGATACCTTCGAGGAGAAGAAAAGAATGGAAAGGAAAAAGAGAAAACTTAGTCCTTCCCTTTCTTCCTATCCTTCCTTTCCATGCTCCAAATCCAAAAATCGAAACGGGGGGCGCGAAATATAGGGTATTATCAAACTTAGCATATTCTTATCCTTGCATCAATGGAAAAATGCAGATCTTTTCTTGTTACTCGGCAGCTTTTTTGATATAATACTTTCCACTGATGAAATATGCTATTTCTCAAATTAAGTTATTATCTTCCTCTTTATTGGCTGGATTTCTCAAAGCTGACGGGTTGTCTTTTACAATTTTGGGGACTCTCATGTGTGATTTCGATTGGACCGCGTAATACCTGGTTGGCTTCTAAATTGACAATTTGAAAATCGAAAGAGGTAAAGTCGCGACTACGCTCGGAGAGCTGAAAAAGGTAACACGGGCGAGGTAGATTGTATAGTTGTTTCATAGAAATTCCCCATGAGAAAAAAATCCTTGACATACTCCTATCTGTATGATATATTATTCTTAATATTTGAACAAATTTAAAAATAGATAAAATTCTTTTTAATGGACGCCAAAGAAATCGAAATCTGTGAAACTGAATATATTAACCATGCGAAGGTAGAATCTGTCAGGAAGCAGATGCCACTTGGCAAACACCTTGATGAACTTTCCGAGATGTTTAAGGCTCTTGCCAGTCCAGTTCGAGTACGCATTCTGTTTGCACTGTCTACAGAAGAATTATGTGTCTGTGATTTGGCAAATCTCCTGGGGTTGACTGTCTCTGCTGTATCCCATCATCTAAGACTTTTGCGGATGCTGAAATTGGTCAAATTCCGAAAAAAGGGGCTGATGGTCTATTATTCGCTTGATGATGAGCATATCGAACACCTGCTAAGTGATGCATTAGAGCACATGAGACATTAATTTTTTTGTCCAGATATTTGAATGATTGAACAAATATGAAATCAAAAAGGGCAAAATGGCAAGAGGGGTGGGAAATGGAAGGAAGGGAAGGAAAGGATGGGTGCGCCGAGCTGTCCTTCCCATTTCCTACTTTCCACTTCCGAGAAGGGAGGGCCATCATGACGAGAGTACTTCCTATCATCTTGTGTTTGGGCGCCGCAATTATGGTTAGCGTTGGGTGTGGCGACAAAAAGCCAGAGGGAATCGACGAAAACGTTGTGGCTACCTTCGACGGAAACGTGATTACAAAAGCGCAACTGAAAGATGAGTTGATGAAGCGCTTAAAGCACTTTCCCAGATGTGACAAACATCAGAAATGTCCAACGCATGGATTTAACCACTCAAAATGTGTGGAAACAGAACCCTGCGAGCAGCATTCAGATTGTGATGAACTGCATGAACAGTTAGAGAATTTGGAAAGCTTAAAAGAGTTGGTCAAGGCGATGGTGATGAAGGAAACTATCAAAAAATGGGTCAAAGAAAAAGGAATAGAGCGCCGTGAGAACGTGCAGCATGGATTAAAGCATATCGCCGATGAAGTGAACCTATCCAGCCTGCATGTAAAAGCACATGAGGATAAAATTAATCCAGATGAGATAGAAGTCCGGCAGTATTACGAAGAGAATCTGGAGAAATATCGGGGCAAACCGTTTGAGGAAGTAAAGCATGAGATAGAAAATACGTTGCGGAAGAAAAAAGAAGAAAAGTATATTCCGAAGTTAATCGAGGAGTTGAAAAAAAACGCAGTCATCACGAAAAATTTTGACCTCTTGAAGGTAGAAGAGCCGACCGATTCAGAGTTGCAGCAATACTATAATCTTAATAAGGATGAATATCGCCAGCCGCAACGGGTGAAAATTCAGCAGATAAAGATAAAAATTGATGCTGATACACCAGAGGAGGAAGCGAAGATGAAAGCGGAGGAAGCCCTTGTGAAATTGCGTTCGGGGGAAACATTTGAAACAGTGGCGCGTCAATTCTCCGATGAAGAGTATGCAGAAGACGGAGGTAAAGCGCCTGATTATATCGCAAAAGGTTCTCTTGGAGAAGAGTTCGACGCGCAGGTTTTTTCACTTTACAAAGGTAGAACAAGCGATGTATTCAAAGCGGGGGATAGCTATTACATTGTGAAACTACTCGACAAAAAGGGGGAAGAACAGCGGTCTTTTTACGAAGTAAGAGAGCAAGTAAAAGAGGCTGTTACCAAAGAGAAGTTAAAAAGCCAATTGGAAATCAACAAAAATGAAGCCCTATTTTCGATTCACGGCAAGCGCTATACTGTCAGCGATTTTCAGCGGGAATTTGCTGAGCTTTCAAAAGCGCAGCAGCAACGCTACGCGAGCTTTGAAGCAAAGAAAGAGTTGATTGAGCAAATGATAGCTAAGGAACTGCTGCTCGAAGAATCACACGACGAGATGCTCGATGTGGAAAATAAGGAACAGATTGAAGCGCTCAAAGAGCATATTCTCAGCGACATTCTCCACCGTGAAGAGGTGGATGAAAAGATAGATATGACAGACGATGAAGCAAAAGAATATTACTCAAAGAACAAGGAACAATACATGCAGCCTGAACGGGCAAAGATCAGTTACATTCGCATCGGCATCGGTACCAATGAGGATGAAGAGAAACGCGCAAAGAAAAAAGCTACCGAAGCATATAACAGGATTAACTCCGGCGAAACTTTCGCCGCTGTCGCTGGGGAATACTCCGAAGATTGGACGGCAAAAAGGGGCGGCCAAATAGACAAGTGGATTTATCAGAGGCAGGATTTCTTTCATGCTGTAGCGGGCTGCGCGTTTCACAACAACGTGTTTCGATTAAAGGAAGGCGAGGTAAGCAAACCCTTTGAATACCTGCATAGTTTGTACATTGTCAAGGTAACAGAGCGCGAAGAAAAACGACAACAGACTTTCGAGGAAGCCAAAGAACACGTCAAAGTACACTTGGCGGCGGAGAAGCATCAAAAACGGGTGGCAGAATTGGAGGGGGAGTTATATAACAGGTCGAAATTGACGATTTACGATGATGCGCTTGCCGATTTGGTTAAAGAGAACAAAGCTGTCAGCGGATTAAGGTAGCGGATTAAACGGATTAGGTTTACTCATAAACGCAATCCGTTAAATCCGTTTAAGAAATCCGTTGACAGCGGTAAAGGGGAGATATATATGCATCGAAAGGAGCAGACAATTCTGATAGCCACCGGCGCAGAAGCAGTGTTGGTGGCGTTACGTTTTACTTTAGCCTACCTGTCGGGAAGTTTAGGGCTAAGAGCGAATGCGTGGCATTCGTTAGCTGACCTCTTTGTCGCCTTCGTGGTATACCTCGGTTTGGTTCTCGCCCGGCAGGAAAGCAAACGTTTTTCAGGTCTTTTCGCAAGGATAGAGCATATTGTAGCACTCTTTGTGGCGGGCTTCATATTCTACATGGGCTTGGAGATATTCATCGAAGCGTTGGGCGAAGGCATCGAACTGAGATATGTGCCTGTAGCGACGATAGGAGCCTTGTTCGGCGTTGTAATCTCCTATTTAGTGGCGCGATACAAGCTGTACGTCGGCAATCAGACAGGCTCACCCAGTTTGATAGCCAGCGGCTACCACTCCAAAATGGATATGTACTCTTCGTTAGCGGTGCTGGTGGGTCTGATGGGCTCGCTATTCGGCATGGGCAGCCTTGACAAGATAGCCGCTCTGATAGTTGTAGTATTCATCTTTTTCGCTTCGTTGGAGATATTCTTCACAAACGTCAGAGCGTTAGTCCGCGGCGAAAGCGCCCAAATCAGTTGGTTAGAACAGTTTAAGAAGCCTGGCAAGACGGTTATCGTTCTCTTAATCTTGTTGATTGTTTTGGGGTATTTCGCTTCAGGCGTCTATTATCTGAAATGGAACGAACGCGGAGTAGTCCTGCGGTTCGGGGAAATTAGGGAATCGGACATCCCCCCAGGACTCCACTATCGGTTGCCATACCCCTTTGAGCGAGTTGACCGGGTGGAAATTGAAAGCGTGCGGCGAATTGATACTGGGAAGTATTTGTTGCTAACCGGCGATGAAAACTTGATAGATGTAAATATCGCTGTACACTATCAGGTTTCCGACCCGGTCAGGTATTTGTACAGCCTAAGCGCGCCTGACCAGTTGGTTCTTTATGCCGCCAGGGCCGCCATCCGTCAAGTCATCGGGGAGAGGAACATCGACGACGTCCTTACGGT
>DTYX01000215.1 GCA_012961655.1 Candidatus Poribacteria bacterium | reverse complement strand
GAGAGTTCTCTCGGAAAGTAGGCTTGTAGGTCGAATTTCCAAATTCGACGAGAAGGCATCGAAATGTGAATTTCGACCTACAATTTCTGTGAGGTGGGAAAAATGAGAAACTATTTAGGTAGATATAGTATAGCTTTTGGATACATTGTTTTGATATCTCTTCTGATTAGTTGTGCTGAAAACGAAGATTTTGAAAATCCTCTTGACCCTAGAAATTTAAGGACGTCCGGCTCTCCGCTGGGATTGACTTTATCGCCTGGAGATAGTCGAATTGTGGTTTCTTGGTCTGGCGCCGGACTTGAAGGAGTTACAAAGTATAAAGTTTATAGGCGGTTTACAGGCGACCCCGTTCCTGCGTTTCAGCTGGTAGGTGAAATTGATTTCAAACTTGACCCGATAACGGGAAGAGAGGTTAAAGTATACGAATATATCGACGAATCGGGTCTGGAAAACGATACTGTCGATGCCTTTGACAGTCAACTGTATTATGTCTACCGAATAAGCTACGTCGATAGCGATGGCAAAGAGACACCGGCAGATATCAATATAGATGGGATTCCAGAAGCCCAGGCGACACCTAGTCTAGCACCACCGCCGCCTGAAGTAATGATTGGAGCGCCGGAAGATCTAAGCATCAAGTTAATCTGGAGTTCATATCAACCGCCAGACGATATCGCCGGCTATAGGATTTATGCTGGGATAGTTATAACTGGGGAACAGCCGCAACTCACTCTACTTGCCGATAAGAAAATCGACCCTATAACCGGTCCTACATCGGGTGAGCAATTCTATGTCGATTTTGCTTTCCAGGGCGATAATGTTACGAAGGCTTATAAAGTCGTCGCCTACGATAAATTCGGGGTGGAAAGCGCTTCAAAGGTATTTCAAGCTACTTCTCCCAATTTACCGCCCGCTACGCCGAGGATTCGGCTGAAAAAGTATACCTTCTTTCTCTTCAAACCGACATATCAGATTGATATACGCTGGGACAAGAATCCTGAACCTGATATAAAAGGCTATAGGCTGTATACTCTGAATGAAAACGGCATCTGGGTTACGCGCAAAACGTTTGGCAAAAATACGACGAGTTATAGTAAGTCCGATGAACGTTATATTGTCGTTGGAGACAATATAGAGCCCAGACTTTACTCCCTGGTGGCTTTTGATAAAACCCCCAGGCGTGAAGATGGGAAGATAATAGACGATGAAAGTGAACCAGCAATCATTGAACCGTAATCAGAAACCCGTTTTCTCGGAGAAAACGGGTTTCTGGCGACTATAGGAGAGTTATATGATACGATTGAAATTTATCTATGCGATTGTCAGCGTAGTTTTCTTTATTACGATATTTTCAACGTCGGACGCGTTTTCACAAAGTCACAGCACGATACATTTGGGCATAATGCCCACCGCTGAGACGCTTGGCAAAGGCGGATACAGCACATCCATCGGGATGTTCAAATATGAGGAACTGGAGCCTAATGACCCTGTGAGGAATCCGATAATTCAGGAGGTTGTTATCGGCAACTTCTTCGCGGAAAAGCACAAAGTGGAATATCATGCGGATGCAGAATTATTACCCGTAAAACTGACGTTTGGAGTATCGGAATACGTCGATTTTTATCTAGGCGGCACTTATAGCGTGGGCGATAGCTATAAGACCATTGCCGATTACTACGAAACAGGCGATGACAGAGAACGGGTTTATTCACAGTTTCTCTTCGACGGCACAGTGGGTTTAAAGTATAATATCAAACCTGAATTGGGGGATGGGTTGCCAGCGTTATCAATCGGCGGAGAAATTCAGACCGGTTATACTTCAGACGATAGGACATCGGAGCGAAATTTTATCGATGAGACCCCCGCAGACAGCTTCCCATTCGTTGGCATGGGGACATATCTGGTCGGCAGCCAAAATCTCCAACTGGTCAAATTGCACGCCGCGGTAGGGATGTTTTTATCTTCAAAATCGCCAAGGGTTACCGATTCGTTTAAACTCTCTGTTCAGGGCGGCGGCGAATTGATGCTCGCCGAAAATCTCGCTCTCATCGCCGATTTCACCACGGCTCGGATGTATAGCGGGGTGAATTTTAAAAGCCTTTTTAGCGTTGGTTTCCGCTATAATCTTTCAGAAAGAGCGGCGTTCAGCGTATCTTTCGCCACCGCAAGTTCAAAACCGGGGTTTCAATTCAACCTGTTCGTCGGCGGAGAAAAGGCGCGGCCTTTAGCGCCAGAAATACCCGAAACAGGAAGAGAGGAGTTGTTGTTTTAAATTGAGAGCCGTCCTTCAACGTGTAAAACAAGCTTCTGTAACGGTAGACGACAAAGTTGTTGCAGAAATTTCACAGGGGTTGTTGATTCTTTTGGGGGTTGCAAAAGAGGATACCTCCAAGGACATCGATTATCTGGCGAACAAAGTAGCAAACCTCCGTATATTTCAAGATGACCTAGGCAAGATGAATTTATCCTTGCTGGAAATCGGCGGAGAAGCACTGGTCGTCTCGCAATTTACTTTGTACGGCGATTGCAGAAAAGGCAGGCGTCCTAGTTTCACCGCAGCCGCTCAACCTGAAAAAGCCGATGAAATGTATCAAGAATTCATCGCTGCTTTAGGACGAATGGGAATAAAGGTCAAAGGCGGGATATTCCGAGCCTACATGGATGTTGAGTTGGTAAACGATGGGCCAGTTACCATTCTGCTGGATAGTCGAAAACTGTTTTAAACTTTTGTAAATTTGCAATCCATTGCTTTACCTGAGATTGCGAGCGGGCATATTGCGGTGAGCGAGTATTTTACGCATCACGCTTCACGTTTTACGAAAAGAGGATTCTAATGTTCAACGATATAGTCGCTATAGTTCCACAGATAATTATTAATACGATAATTATCATCATTTTGCTCACGTTTCATGAATATGGTCATGCCAGAATCGCTAATCTATTCGGCGATAGAACAGCAGAATACGCCGGGCGGATGACCCTAAATCCCGCCGCGCATATTGACCCCATTGGCACGCTGTTTTTGCCCATTTTTCTTTCAATCACCAGCGGCGGACGCGCTTCATTTGGCTGGGCAAAGCCGGTGCCAGTGGACCCGCGCATGCTCAAAAATCCCAAAAGAGACATGATGTTCATCGCCGGCGCAGGTCCTTTTATGAATTTTGGTGTAGCTTTTATTATCCTTGCGATTCATAGGACTCTTGATATAAAAACGGGAATTCCAAGGGAGTTGCTGTTTCTCGTGCAACAAGCGGCATTCATCAGCATTTTTCTCGCGGTATTTAATTTAATTCCTCTGCACCCGTTAGACGGTTATAGCGTTGTTTATGGTCTCTTACCCAATCAACTAGCGAGGGAATTTGCCAAAACGGAAAAGTACGGCTTTATAATCCTAATGGCGATTATTTTTCTGCTACCTTGGATACTACCGGTGAATCCTGTGATGTCGATATTGGGGGCGATGGCGGCAAAAACGTTTTCTGTTATGGATAGTATTATCACCTCCGTTCTCCTGCGAATTTGAGAGCTTCGTAAAAATATATATTGACTTATAGAAATCTGATCGGGCAGAATATCACATCCGTAAAGAGGTAATTGAGCTTCACTCAAACAACCGCCCCTCTTTAAGTCGTTTGTATCCTTTCTCAGTAGGCGCAGGATATGTGTATTCACCTTCTTCCCATTGCCGCTTTATCTGCTGTATATATCCTTCGTTTTGCAATTCTTTAACCAAACTTAGTAGCGTATCAGCGCCTCCACTTAGCCCTTCAAGAACGCCGAAATATTCGCTTGCCATTATGAGTCTCCGACGCGATTTCCGCCGTTGTTCATCAGTTTCGTATCTGGTCGCCATGTAGTCGTTTCCCACCAGAATTTGAGCTAATGTCCAAGCCCCATACGGCGCTCGCCATTTTTCATCCTCTAAGGAAGCGTTCCATGCTACCGCTTTGAGAATCTCGTACTTGGCATCATTGTATTTTCCCGGGTCGGTCAAATCCTCCCACATCGGTTCGTCTGTCCACGGCACTGCCAGGTTCACATCGCACAGGGAACAGCATTCGTCTGGTCGAGTTTCCGGCTTTTTGGATCCAAGGTATTTCAAGATCTCCTCGCGCAAACAATCACCAATATAGAGTGACTCTGCATACCGACGCATAGCCACAAGATTCGCTTCCATCTCTTCTTTTACGCGCAAAGTTGAGTCTTCATCCAAGGAAAGCGTCACTCCTTCTATCATTTTTTGTCCAGGCTGAAGCGAATATGCCCTCGCAAACGCCCGGTAGATTAACAATCCTTCAAGTGATAATTGATAAAACACATCATCTAAAGCCGTCGGTTCAATGCCTTCCGCAAGAGCTCCCTGAACTAATTGAAGTTCACCGCGTGATGTTGTGCTGATTTTCTGAGATTCTAAGATGCGCTCAAAGGCAAAACTAACTGGACCCATCGCCATCTCCCTTGCTCGTTTTGCTACGGTTTCGAGTGGAGCAAGCAGCCGCGCGCTGGCTTTTAACGTCACATCTATCCCTCTTTTGATGAATCCTAATTCTTCTAATAAGTGCAGGTGAATTCCCAACTCACGTTCTTCGTCAAAGCCCAGAGCCTCTTGGAGCTCCACGGGGTTTATGTAAATCCCCCCTTTTTCAAAGGGGGGTAGTGGGGATTTAGCTTCTTTGAACCGTCTTTTCAGAAAATCCAACACGTTCTCCACCTGTTCACGCTCGGGTAAGCTCTTAGGGATGAAGTAATTTTCATGAATCCATAGGTCGTTCTTGTGATATAATAGCACACAGTAACTCACCTTGCCATCGCGGCCTGCGCGGCCTGCTTCCTGGAAGTATGACTCAATGTCAGAAGGAATCTGATAATGTATCACATATCGGATATCCTGTTTATCGATGCCCATCCCAAACGCCTTCGTTGCGACGATGATGTTAATCTGCCCGTCGATGAACATATCCTGCACATCTTTGCGCGCCTGGTCGTCCATCTTACCATGATAGTATCGAGCATTCAATCCCATCGCTTCCAGACGACGCGCCAGTCGTTCTGCCTCTCTGGTTGTGCTAACGTATACGATGGCGTTTTCATTGTGCTTGTCAGCAGTTCTTAGGATTCGCAGCAGCGCTCGCATTTTGTCACGTTTACTTTTTATCTGCATCCCGGTGCTCGTCCGATTATACACGATTAACCGCAGTTCAGGGCGATTCGGGTTGCGAGTAATTTCGGCATAGCCCTCTCGTAGCTCCAACCGTTGCACGATGGAGTCTTTCACACGAGCCGTGGCTGTCGCAGTCAACGCCGCTATGGGTGGACGCCTGCTGTGTGTTTCAGTGATAGCGTCAACCAGTCTTGAGATATAAAGAAAATCAGGTCGGAAACTCTGTCCCCACATATGCACGCAGTGAGCTTCATCGACAACTATCTGCACGATGTTCTTTGCCGACTTAATCGCCGCCCGGAGCTTCGGGTCGCGCACTCTTTCCGGCGCAATGTATACCAGCCGGGTTGTTCCATCTCTCATACGTTGATAGACGCGCTCTTGTTCCTCTGCAGTCTGGGTGCTGTCCACTCTATCCGCCACCGAAAGCCCTTTATCCAATAATTTGTCAACCTGGTCTTTCATCAAAGCCTTGAGCGGGGAGAATACCAGTGTAGTCCCATCACGCAAAAGCGCGGGCAACTGGAACGTGAACGACTTCCCCGAACCTGTCGGCAACACCACCAGCGCATCCTGTCCGCTCAACAAAGCCTTAACGACATCCTCCTGCTCCGGCGGTCGCCAGGATTCAAAGCCAAATATCTCTCTAACACCGCGCCAGACCTTATCCCAAATCTCCCTCAGTCGTTCAAACGGCGTAACAAACGGCACTTGTAGTGCTTTTAGCAGCAACTCCAGTTTTGTCAGCAGTTCTTCTGGTACTATTTTAAGCACTGCTTCCATTCTTTCAAGGTCAATCTGCCACGCTTCTGGCGCTTTCTTCATGTGTTCTGCGATGGCTTGGTAGACAGCTTTTCGCGACAATTGCTTCTCATCATCGATTCGCTCTGGACCTTTTTTCTCATCCATCCCCGGCAGAGATGCAATCAGGTCAGCTTTATATTCTCGATTCCAAACTCGTTTGTCCAGCAAAAGCACCGCGCCGATGTCATCTTCGCCGCGGATTAGCCTACCAAAACCTTGCTTGAAATCAATTAGCATCAACGGGAGGATATAGTCCACGAACTCATGTTGCTTTCTCGCTCTCACCTCGAAAGAACGCGCTCGAATGATTGGTTCGGCAAGCATTGGAAATGGCAGCTTCTCCATTACCAAATACGATAGGTTTGGTCCGGCGACATCCACCCCTTCCCAGAAACTGCGCAATCCAAGCAAAACTGAGCCTGGTCGCGCCTTCAATTCTTCCAAGAGAGCACGCCTACTTCCCGTCTCCCCTTGACAACTTACTGGGATGCTGTGTTCGGAAAGAGTTGGTTCCAAATCCCGAAATACATCGAGCATCCTGACTTTTGCGGTGAATAACCCCAAGCCGTTCCCTCCGGTGAAGCGGAAAAACCATCCCAATTCTTGCCACACCTCGTCCACGAAGTTCTTTATCTCGCTCGGTCTTGCGTCTGACCTCATATAGCGGGCGATGGCGAACAGCGCTCGACTGTAATCCAATTCCGCTGGCAGTACAACGGCATCTTCCTCATGTACTTTGTCTTCAAGCCTTAGTCTATCCAGCAAAAAGCCAAAGCCGACTTCTCTGGTTGTCCTAAGCGTCGCCGATGTCAGCACAAGCGTCCGCTTCCCGGCGTATACTTGCTCGGATAAATAAGTGCCAACCCGAACAGGCGCCTGCTTAACCGCCCAGCGATACGGGCCAGTGTACTCCTCTTCTCCCTCACCTTCCTCGCTTTCTTCGACTGGTATAGCCCGTTCAACCTCTACCCAATGCACTTTTACCAACCGGTCATAGCCTACTTTAAGCAAGCTATTTAACCGTTGAGTCTCCTGATTGAACTTATCCTGAAGATACCACAGTTCGTTCATCGTCTCCTGATGAAAAGCGGGCAATGGATTTTCGGAAAGCCAGTTGTATAACCGATTGACCGATTGTGCTGTTTCTGTAAGAGCAGAAACTAACCGTTCCCGCGCTTTTTGGACAGGCTGCCAACTTGTGGGATTCGCCCGCCGCGGGTCCGCCTCCAAAATCAATTTTGCGCCGTATCTCGGGTCAACTTGAGTTCGATTAAGTTCTACATACCGTTTAAGTTGTTCCCCGAAATCCTCTATCAGTTGAGCCAGGGCGTTCCGTTTATAGAGCGCCACCGCTATCAATGCTTGTCCATCCGCGTCTCTTACTTTGTCCCGAACGCGGATTAGCACGCCCTGTCCCGACCTTCGGTCAAGCAATCGGTTCACCAGATACATGCCCGTATTCCACGAAACCTCTTCAGTCGCCGCATCCGTCGCCGCATCCTCTAAATTATGCGCCTCATCCACTATCACTCTTGAAAAGGGCATGCCGCTATTACCCCATTCCTTGCTCAGAAGCAAAGCGTGATTCATCACGACGACATCCGCCAATTGAGCCCGCGCATACGCCAACTTATGAAAGCATTTTGGATACGACTCGCACTGTTCACGGGAACATGCTTCCTGTTCTGACCGCAACTCGCCTAAAAGTATAGCAAGCGCCGGGAAGGTATTAACAGCCCAATAGCTGATTTCATCGAGCATTCCGTCTTTTGTCGCAGACAACCAGCACAACACGTATAGCCAAGCAAATCGTTCCTCTGAATCGAGGTGAGTGATATCGGTTTGCGCATAAAGCGCCGCCATCCGCTCTAAGCAAACGTAATTCGCCATCCCTTTCAGCACTTGCGAACGAAATTTCTTACCATCTGATTCTGAACCACCACTTAGGGGAAGAGGCAAGCTGTCTTGTAATTTTTCCAAATCCCCGGCCATTTGGTCTTGTAGAAGCCGAGTATACGTGGAGATAACCACCGTTTCCCCTTGACTGCGGGCCCAAAGCACGCTCGGAACCAAGTACGCGAACGTCTTACCCGTCCCCGTCGGCGCTTCGATAGCTATAAATCGGTTTTCTTTGAGTGACCGGCTTACCGCTTCCACCATCTTCAGTTGCGCTTCGCGACGCTTGAGATGCCTTTCCTCAATCATCTCCTCAAAGCGTTTTCGTACCGATTGTTCTGTAAACGGGAAACCTATAAGCGGAAGCCGATTAGCCGGCACAGGCTCTACTTTGGCTAAACCTCTGACAATTGCATCTCCATCCTGAGGGGGTGTGACGCTATTTATACCCAGACTCTCCACCGCCTTCGGCATTAGCCGCTGAAACTCACCCGCAAGCGAAGGATGCTCGGTCATCCAATTGACAATTGCTTCTTTTAGCTTAGGGACAATCGCTGCCAGTACCAGCACATCCACGACGGCGTTGTGAAAACCTTTCCACGAAAAGGCCCCCACT
>DTYX01000214.1 GCA_012961655.1 Candidatus Poribacteria bacterium | reverse complement strand
AGACAACATCTGGCGAGACAAAAGCTTCCAGATAACCCGCAATTATTGCATCAACTACTTCTATCGATGCTCTAGAAGTTCTTTATCCTGGCGTTTAAGTCTTTCATCAATATCCATTGACCATTGCATCATATCAATATCTGTTAACTCTTCTTCCGAGAGCGGCTGAATTGAGAGTATTATCCGATGCCCTGCGCTATAAATCAACACTTCGCTATCTTCTTGAATTTCGCAAAGATTGAGTAAATTTTTGGGAATATGTATGGTATCATCAAGTGCTATCATTGCCATAAAAATGAATTGCCGCTTTCAATGGCTTGCGCTACTTGCTTTGGTGTTCTGACCAGAACGTCCATTGGGACAGAATAGTCCCAAAAGAGACCACAAACTTATCCTTGCAACTCGAGACGATTATCAATTCCTGATTTGATAATAAACAAGTCCAAGTCGCTATATTCATGAGGTTTGCCGTTGGCAAACGACCCAAAGAGAATAATCTTGTCAGGGTCAATTGCGCTAACGATGCGCTCGACTACTTCCTGAATAAGTTCTGAGGTAATCGGCGCCAGTTTGATTTTTTCTGCTGCTTGAAATTTCATCTTGACACACTCAACAACGAAAGGTAAAATTAAAAATATTGCTATTGCAATCGAACAATCTTTCGAAAGGAAATTATCTCCCATGAAACTCACAAAATCTCAAGCCAAACGTCTACAAAATAGGGATTTGGTAGAAGCAACTCGCAAAGCGCGAAAAAAAAGTTATCAGTTACTCAATGACCAAGGATTTGCAACTTTGGCACTTGCTATTTCTCATATTATCGCTCAAGTAGTAGAAAACTCAGAACAAATTGAAAAGGATTTAAAACTTTGAAAATTTATCTGGAAACTTCAGTAATCATTATTAAACTATTTGGCGCATCATCAGAACAAGAAAGATATCGCTATCCTTTCGTGGAATCTCTATTTGAATTAATCAATGAGAAAAGAGTGAACGCTATTACTTCGCTCTATACGTTACAAGAATTATATGCGTTTTGTCAAGATATCTGCACTGTTGATGAAATAGAACACTTTGTCAAAGATGCTTTTCGTGAACTTTTTCTAAACGAGTTAGGAATTATCGGACTACTGACAAGGGAACAAAAACTCATTTATGGGCGGCAATTTGCCTCTATTGTAGATGCTTCAGACCAACCTCATGCCATCACAGCCTCCTTGAGTGGCTGTCATGCAATTGTAACGTATGATAGTCATTTCGATGTGATTGAAGACCAAATTGTTATCCATACTCCAGAATCTTTCCTGCGGGAATTCGTTGGTTGAATTGGACCGGTTATAATTTATACACATACTCTGCATACGTCTCATAATTTTTGCGCATCTCGTTCAGGCTATCCCCGCCGAATTTTTCAATCATCGCATTCGCCAGTTCGATTGCAACTACAGCTTCTGCAACAACACCCGCCGCTGGGACGGCGCAAACATCCGCTCGTTCCTTTGTAGCCTCAAACGGCTTCTTGGAGATGAAATCCACTGACTGAAGCGGGCGGCGTAAACTTGGGATGGGTTTCATGGCAGCGCGAACAATGATAGGTTCGCCGTTGCTGATGCCTCCCTCGATTCCGCCAGCATTGTTCGTCGTGCGATAGAATTGTTTTTCTGTATTATCATATCTAATTTCGTCGTGAACCTGTGACCCCAATCTTTTTGCAACTTCAAAACCCAAGCCTATTTCTACGCCTTTGATAGCGGGAATTCCCATTATAGCGCCTGCTAAACGCGTGTCAAGTCTTCTATCCCACTGCGCATAAGTCCCCAGGCCTACAGGAACACCGGCGGCGATAATCTCAACTATTCCACCGAGGGTATCGCCATTCTTACCGGCGTCGTCGATGGCTCGCATCATTTTTTGCTCCGCTTCAGAATCGGGACATCTGAGAGGTGAATTGTCAAGGGTTCGCCTTTTTTCTTCAGTGATGCTGTCTATGTCAAGATATTTGGGATTTACACGTACTCCGCCGATTTCAACGACAAAGCTGATGATATCAATTCCAAATTCCCGCAGTAAACGTTTCGCCACCGCACCGAGAGCCACACGCGCCGCGGTTTCCCTAGCGCTAGCACGCTCTAAAACATTTCGTAGGTCCTTATGGTTGTATTTGATTCCACCAGCCAGGTCGGCATGTCCAGGGCGCGGTCGGGTGACCGTTTCCTTATCCGTCACGGCACCTGGGTCAGGAGACATGACCTTTTGCCAATTTTCCCAATCTCGATTTTGAATTGTCAATGAAACTGGACTGCCCAGCGTGACACCATCGCGAACACCAGCGGTAATTTCGACGCGGTCACTCTCTATTTTCATCCGCCCGCCCCTACCATAACCCGATTGACGCCGTTTTAATTCATTATCAATATCGCTTGCTAGTAACGGTAAATTAGCGGGCACGCCGACTAAAATAGCGGTCAAACATTTTCCATGAGATTCGCCCGCGGTGAGAAAACTAAGCATAAACCCCCCTTGAAAAATTTAATCTATAAGTATACATTGCAAAATCAAAATTGTAAAGGGAAAAGTATGGAGTGTTGATGCAGTAATGAAAAACCGTTCGACCACCATTTATGGAAACATTGTGGCGCTGGACGAATCCCCAATAACGCAAGGGTTGTTATATGTAGGAACCGACGATGGGCTGATCCAGATTTCGGAAGACGATGGTGCAAACTGGAACAGGATCGACAGATTTGAAGGGATTCCCGATATGACGTATGTAAATATGCTATTGGCATCACAACACGACGATAATGTGGTTTACGCTGTTTTTAATGATCACAAGCGGGGTGATTTCAAACCTTACCTGTATCGCAGTAATGATAAGGGAAACACCTGGCATCCTATACAGGGTGATTTACCCGAAAGAGGCTCGGTATATTCCATTGCTGAAGATCATGTTAATCCGAATTTATTATTTACTGGAACCGAATTTGGTGTTTTTGTAACTCTGAATGGCGGAAAACACTGGCATCAGATAAAATCGGGGTTGCCCATTATTGCTGTGCGTGATATGGCGATTCAAAAACGCGAAAACGATTTGGTGTT
>DTYX01000213.1 GCA_012961655.1 Candidatus Poribacteria bacterium | reverse complement strand
CTGGTTTTGTAGCGGCAAATCTTAATGATCTTAGTAATAGGGCAGCAATAAGTACTGGAACTGGAACGGTTGCAAGAGGTGAGTTTTCTATTATTATATTGTTTTTTTCTGGATGCAGTGAGTCCGAAGTAGAACCAAAATGTACAACCAAAGCTATAACATATCAAGAGTTTAAAGATTATCAAGAAAAAGCTCTACATAGTCATCGTTGAAAAAATAATAATCGCGACGAGTCGCCGATGCCTGGGAAGTCTCCATGTTCTGAATACATTCAAATCCGACATACAATCTATTCTCATCATAAAGCAGATAAACAGTAGTCGGATAAGTGGGTTTTTTGCCTTTTTCAGGTTCATACTGAATGAAATCCGAAACCTTCGCCGCCTTCTGCCAGACTTCGTCGTCCAAATGGCCATCAATCACAGGAGGCATATCTGTTCTTACCGCTTGTACAGTTTTGTTCGTTTCACCGCTGATATTACCAGTCAACAAGAACAACATCATAAGTAGTAAGATTATAAAACCTAGCTGAAGTTTTATATTTTGCATCCGGCACATTCTCCTCAAATTAATGATACTAGAGCGCCCTAGGCTCTACTCGCAAGAATTCGGGACGGAAATTCTCTAATGGGAAATTTGTACTAATCGTAGAGAACATTAAAAACAAAACTTGTTGAATTTTTCTTCGTTTGCGAGAATATCTAACGAACTTCAAGAAAAAGGGGATAACAAGCTAAATGCTCGTTAACCCCCCAACTTTCTTTTTTGGTATTGATAAATTTGAAAATTACTGGCCTACCAAATTACCGTTTTACCACCTCGAATGAGGTTCAGCGATGGCTTCATCAAAATTTCAGGGACATCTTTATCACTAAATGCCTCTGGATATAGAACATGCAAAACTCGTCCCACAATATGTCCTCTCATATCAGCCCTGATAACTTCCTCTGAGACCTCATCTCTGCTTGGCACCCCGCTTTGAAAGGCTTTAATATATTTGATATAACCTTTCAGACCTTCGACATTCCAAACCACATCGCCCGTCTTTACATCTACAGCTTTCAAGCCAGCATCAATAGTTGCTGATTGTATGAGCAATGTATATTTCGTTGTGCCTGAGATGCCAGCCTGCTGTGACATATCATAGTAGGGAGTATAATCATCTTTTTTTTCAATTCGTGGATTGCTTATATGTCCCACAAGTATCAAGTCAACTCCCAGAGCTTCGCCAACCTTCTTAGCTAAAGCTGGATCCTGATAAATTTTCTCTGGGGAAAGCTGTAACTCGTCTATTTTCTCACGGATTGGTCGAATTGCTTCTGACTGGTAGTAAATCCACTCTACTTTCCCCTCTTTCTTGAATTTTAGGTTTAGTTGAGTGCCCATATCATAGGGCAATGCATCTGCCATATCCGCTGACTCTTCTTCTGTTGCAAACGGCGCTATAGCAATCTTGGTATAGTCAGACAAATTAATCGGAGGCACTGAACTACCGCCTACGCATCCAAACAATACTATCACAGAAAGCATTGTTAAAAATGAGCTTACCCAAACTTTCTTCATTTTTAGCACTCCTTGTATAATATGTAATAGATTTTCAGTTTAATTTATATTAGATACAATATAGCATACTATGCGGAAAAATTCAACAAAAAAATTAAGATGCATCTAACAGAGATTTAAAACATTTTCTTGCGGGATTGCAATCTTCAGGTACAACAAATTTATCATCGGGTCCGATAACTTTCATTGTTTTGATGCACCAGTATTGAGCCATCGAGTCGGACTCTACCAGATAATTCTCTGTCCTGATGCCTGGTACATAGGAAGCTTTTGTTCGGAGATTCTGGCATATTAAATGATGAATAGCGATATTTACTACCTCCCTCAGAAAAACCCGTTTTCTTGGAAAAAAGGGTTTTTGGCGACTATTAGCCAGCAGTCGCCATTATAGCGCGTTTGACTAGCGCTTTGACTAACGTTACCTTATAAGCATTTTGGCTTAATGGTGTCGCATTTTGCACTGAGGCTTCCGCAGCCCGTTGAGCTAAATCTTCGGTGATATTTTTGCCTGATAGTTCACCTTCGGCATCTTCAACCCGCCAGGGAATCGGAGCAACGCCGCCAAGGAGCAAATTAGCTTTCCGGCAGGTGTTACCATCCATCGTTATAACCGCCGCTACACTGGCAAGGGCAAAATCCATAGAAGGTTTTTCTTGCACTTTTAGATAGAGGCTTTTCGTGCCGTAAGGTTGGTCAGGGATTTGTACTTCCGCGACGACCTCGTATGGCTGGAGTATATTTTCGCGTGTGACATTTTCCTTCGGCAAAACGAAGAATTCTTCTAACGAAATAATCCGTTCACCTTCAGGGCCGACAATTTTCACTTTTGCGCCCAAAGCGACAAGCGCAGGCGCTGTATCCGATGGATGGACGATGTAACATGGCCCAACGCCAAAAATGCCGTGATATTTATTATTTCCAGCTACCGCATAACAGAGATATCCGCCTCTTCTCAAACAATCGTTAAAATATTCTCCGCGGTAGTACCAGCAGCGGGGACGCTGGCAGAGATTGCCGCCGAGCGTGCCCATGTTGCGAATCTGCGGCGTGCCCACTGATGCGGCGGCTTGAGATAAGGCTGGAAACATATACTGTACCGTCGGGTCAGTTTCGAGTTTACTGATTTTCGTCAATGCGCCGATGCGCAGTCCTCGCTCGTCGTACTCGATATAATCCAGATTGGGAATGGTCTTTAAATTCACCAATCGCTGCGGACTTCTGATGTATTCCTTAAGTTCGCCCAAGAGGTCGGTTCCGCCGGCGATTATCAGCGCCTCATCCCAATCTTCGGCGAGAAGCGAAGGCGCTTTCTCCAAGCTCGTCGCGTTGACGTAAGCGAAATTCTTCATTTTTCATCCCTCCTCTTTTGCCACTACTCAACAATGCTGAGTTGCAAACGTTTTCCTAAGGCTGCTACAACTCGTTTTAATGTGGAAAGCTTCACGTCTTCAGTATGATTTTCAATCCTTGAAATGATGTTCTTCCTTGTGTTAAGTCGTTCAGCCAGTTCTTGTTGAGTCAAACCTGACGATTCTCGTGCCTGACGAAGTATCGCACCCACCTTAAACTGTTCGTATCCTTCTTCAAAGCCATCTGCGAATTCCTTATCCTTCTCTTTTCGCTCACTGATGTATTTCTTTAAGTCACTCATTGTTTTCTCGCATCCTCCTTTTCAAAAAGTCTTTTCGATAAGCCTCTGCTTTTTGGATTTCATTTATAGGAATCCTTCGACTCTTTTTTACTAACCCATGTGTTATTACAACTTCTCCCTTATCTATGAAAAAGCAGAATAGGCGATATGCATTAGAACCAAATCGAATACGACATTCCCAAATCCCTTCAGTTCCTGAAAGTTTTTTGAAATAAGTTGATGGAACAACTTCCAAATCTTCCAGAAGGCTCAGTACCCATGCCACTTTTTGTGCTGCTTTTGCTGATAGAGAATCAAGAAAATCTCGTATTGGGCATTTTCCACCAGTCGTTGTGTAGAAAGTAACCGTTCTCATGTAAATATGTTAACCTCTTGATGTCCTCTTTTCACGTAGTTGGCGAATGTCTTCCGCTGAGTCCACTTCTCCGAT
>DTYX01000212.1 GCA_012961655.1 Candidatus Poribacteria bacterium | reverse complement strand
GGACTTGCTAAGATTCTAAAGGAGGAGGGCGACCAAGTCGCTTGCATCATCATGGAAGCCCGCACGCCGCCTGCTGAGGGATTTTTGGAAGGCGTGCGAAATCTTGCCGACCAATACGGCATTGTGCTGATTTTTGATGAAATCGTCACCGGTTTTCGATTAGCGTTGGGCGGCACGCAGGAATATCACAATGTGACACCTGACCTTGCGGCATTTGGCAAAAGCATGTCCAACGGCTTGCCACTGGCTGCTTTTTTGGGCAAAAGGGAAATCATGCAAATTGCGGAGGATTTGACCATCTCCACCACTTACGGCAACGAAGCGCTTTCGCTTGCGGCAGGATTGGCGACCATTAGGGAATTGAAGGAAAAAAATGTGTTTGAACATACGTGGAAGATGGGACAAAAATTGATGGACGGCTGGCTAAGATTGGGCGATGAATTAAGCCTGCCGTTGAGCGTAAATGGTCTGGCGCCCATCGGCGCTTTCGACTTCCATTTAGATGATGCTCAATTGAAACAAGATGTCTGGACGTTGTTCCTCCAAGAGGCGGCTCTGCGCGGTGTGCTGTTTCGACGAGGAGGATTGAATTTTATATCTTTTTCTCATAAAGAGGAGGATATTCAACTGACCTTAGATGTATGTCGTGAGGCTTTGGAGATTATCCAAACGGCATTGGAAAAAGGTGATGTCGGGGGTCACTTGCGGACGTGGGATATTAGGGCGTGAAACGTGAAGCGTGACACTTTATTACGTTTCACGTTCCCACTCACAAGGAAGGTAGTTTGCGAAGTAAACTATACCATGTCGATGCACTCCATAAATTTCTGAGCGAAGAGAACATACTGAGTCAAGCTACTGGCGGCACAGAGGCACGCCGCTACTGGCTCGTGATAAAAATTTGTTATTCATAATCGCATTCCATTTTCAAAAGTTTGTCTTTATTAGCGTCGTCATGATGACCATTTCCTTCATGGCTCTAAAACTGCCTGTCGCCAGTTAATCCTTTATCTCGATTACGAGAGGGAAAAAATGCCTTTCTGGATGTGTCTTCAGGATGCCGACCAAATTATACTTTCCAGATGGGACGAAGTTGCCGTCGCTGTCTTTCTGGTTCCACGTCTCTTTGTAGGTGACAGATTCTTTAGGCTCAAGCGCAAACTCGGTCAGCATCATTGCAAACATTCTACCGTGCGACCAACGCCAAATTTCTTCTCCATCTTTTTTTACCACAAAGTCATATTTTTGAGCGGAGCGAAATGTAAACTCAAGAGGTTCGCTCCCCTTATTGGTCACAACTAGCTCCAACATGATCGGCTCTCTTAATCGGTAGATGGCTTTGTCCGATTGCAGGGTAAGCTCTAACCCGTTGAACACCCTCTTGGGCATGGTAACATTTCCTTTAGGAGCAGTTCCCTCTGACTTACAGCCCGCCAGTAAAGCTACCAGTAAAATTCCTATTGCTGCTTTAATAAACATTGCTCTACACCCCACAAAAAAGGGGCTCAGGAAAGAGCCCCCTCAGGTCTTAATTGTTTGTACTCGCTAGTATTTCAGGATGACCATTTTCTTCATTGCTCTGAAAGAGCCAGCTTCCATCAGGTAGAAGTAGACGCCGCTGGATACTTTCTCTCCATAGTTGTCCAGATCTCTACTCTACCGGTATCGGACAAATTATTTACCTTTAATTTTACCCCAGGTTGTAGAGAGCTTCTTGGTTGGAATTAGAGGTGGAGCTGCAACACCATAGAGTGCCTGGGCACCTGCGACGTCTCCGGATTGTAATTCTCTCTTAATCGTTTCGCCGTAATTCGAATATGCATACATAGTAATTTCTCTTGCTGTTGGTTGCCGTAAATCCTCCAGAACCATCCAGTGTCCTACTTCATGTGTCATTATGTTCTGAACATCCATTTTTCCAGGTTCGCCTGTGGTTGACCAGTCAAAGTCGTCCTCGTTTAGTTCAACCCCAACTTCTACTATCTCTCCAGTGTCAGGATAGTACCAGATCCAGGTAACTCCTATTACATTAGCGTCGAGATCATCTTTGTTCCAAGATATAGCATTTACAGCATCGTCGAAATCCGAACCCCAATAATCTCCTATTCCAATATCAACATCCCAACCTGATACATCATCCCATGTAGTCAAAGACTCTTCAATTCTTGCTGTCTCTTCTGCTGTAAATCCATCATCTATTGTTGCTGAAATTGGCATATCAACATACCACTTTACCTTTCCCCCGTGCATAGTTCTATATTGGTCATTGAAGATTGGTGGCGAGTTAGGGCCTGATCCTGGACCTACATAGTGGACGAATTTCAGAACTTCTATCTCTCCCGGTCCCGGCTTTCCTCGACCTTGGCCTTGTGCAAAAGCGTCAGTCATGGCCATTAAAGCAAGACCAAACACAAGGGTTAAAGTTAAAACTGCGGCCAACAATTTGCTTCTCATTTTTTTACCTCCAATGCGCACCCTTTCGGATGCGGTAAGTTTGTGGAATAACGCTTTCACGCTATCCCCTATTTGGAAAGAGACAGCATACGATAACGGTAGTGCGCTGAGAGTCGAGCAGATTTCATCCATAAACTCAGGATAGTTCTTAAGGAGTTACGTGAATCGCGTTGTTGGCTCCGTCTCATTGAGATGTCGGAACTGCTTCCTGATGATGAAGAGTTTTCTTGGTTGCTTGATGAATCCACGCAACTATGAAAAGCCGCTTCGCCCCTCCGCTTCGCTACGGGCAATATTGTTGGACAGTCAGTTGCAACGGCAAGTCAAAAACGAAAACAGTAAACGCTGGTCGATAGGTGATTGAGCATTACTTGTTTAGCACTACCACGATAACATAGGCTGCCTCTTTCAATTTTCGCTTATTTAATGTTTGTATCAAATGACCCCATGAGGAAGAAAGCCAGAAAATACCAGCCTTTTCAGGTCTTGTGGCAGTTTGAGTGT
>DTYX01000211.1 GCA_012961655.1 Candidatus Poribacteria bacterium | reverse complement strand
TGATCAAATACCCGAAGTCTCGCGGCTTCGGCTACGCGAATTCTCTCATGGCGAATTTGTAACACTTCAGTAATATTATTGAGGTTATCCTGGAGATACTATAACTTCCAGTTGACAGGTATTCTTCGCTTTACTCCTCTCCTGCCGATAAAATACACAAATCCTCGTTCACAACCGTATTCGTGTAACCTTTTTGTTATCTCAACATCCTTCTGACAATACTCAATAATTTTATCGATTTTACCTTGCTTGTACCATCGCACAGATTGGAGTCCATCTGCTAATTTCTTTTCACTTAGGGTCGCAGATGCAAGTTTATCCAGACTGACGCGAAATCCGAGTGTTCGGTAAATGCCCTCGAGCATGTCCAGCGTTGGCAATTTATCCAAGGGAAAGTCGGTATACGGGGTGATGACAGTGTAATCAAAACGTTTAACATTAAATCCCACGACTAAATCTGCTTCTTTCAGTTGATTAACTAAACCCGGCGCGTCTTTCTCTAAATAGACGGAATATTCCCCGTTCTGGGTGCTGTAGGCGACTGCGACAGCTAATCTCATCAGTCTAATATTCGACCAGCCGCCGACCTCGTCAGCGGATTTCTGAGTCTCTATATCGAAATATACGATATCTTTCAAGAGAAATCTCCTTATATGAATATAACGCTACGATACACTGTCGGCTAATTCAAGCGTCAATTTGACTGCTTCCTCATCAGGTCTTATCGGCCAGAATTCCATGCCGACAAAGCCGTCATAATCTAATTCAGCAATCTTTTTGAAGATGTTCCCATAATTTATCTCGCCCGTTGTAGGCTCGTGTCTACCGGGGACATCCGCTAGATGAAAATGTCCAATCTTGTCGATGTTTGCTTCGATGGTCGCGATGAGGTTGCCTTCGGTGATTTGCTGATGATAGATATCGTAGAGTAGCTTTACATTTGGACTGCCGACCTCATCAACAATTTCAAAGCCTTCATCCGAAGTGTAAAGATAATATCCCTTATGATTGACCAGAATATTGAGTGGCTCCAGATTCAGGATTATCTCCGCATCTTCGCACAAACCAGCGACCGCTTTGAGATGTTCGACGATATTTTTATGCTGTTCAGCGCGGCTGACGCCTTCAAGTTCATTCCCCGTAGTAACCAAAAGCCGATTGCAAGCCAACTTCTTGGCGGCTTCGATGGAACGCTTAGTACCGTCGATTATCGTTTCGCGGTTACCTGCCTCAACCAACGGACTGCCCATCTCGCACATAAAGGTGGCAAGCTTAATACCCGATTCATCTTTCGCTTGTTTGATTTCAGCCAGATTTTTATTCGACCAGCTCCAGAACTCAAAAGCCGGAGCGCCTAGCTCCGCCGATTTTTTGATGCGTTCTGGATACGGAAGTTTGGCGAACAGCGCTTCAATACAAACTGATAATCTTAACATTTTTCCCTCCTGATTATAGAAACCGAGTTTTGTAACGCAAAAAACTTGCGCTACATTTCGCCAAGAAGAGGTTCGCGTTATATCTTAATTTTTTCTCATGGGGAATTTCTAGAGTTTTTCAGAAAGACCCGGTTTCTCACTTTTTTATGGCATCCAAAAATTCCAGAATCTTTTCCACAGTCGCGGGCCCTATCCGTGAACCTACGGACATAGAGCGTTCATAGTCATACAGTTCATCTGAAAAATCTTCGGCGGAGATGATATAGCCAAGCTCGTCATTTGCCAGTCCGAAGACGAATTTGTAGGGAACTGTCATGGCGTCTTTCACTCGCAGTCCCAATTTTGGCAGAGCTTCTCCGGGGAAGGTGGCTATCTGTGCATCACCTATCTGGATTACGTTCACTTCCGTTTCAACGTATCCATCACGGAACATCTCTTTCGGTAAGATGCCGGACTCTGCAAGCGCAAGGAATTGGGGATTTTCCATCGGCACACGTACTGTTCCATGTCGGAAAATTATGCTCGTAGAATTCTGTTCCTGCGCTTTTGAAGCTGCCTCAATCGTTTTTTGCGCCACGATTTTGCCAATGCGTTCCGCTTCAGCAAATGTATTCCTCTCTTCGCCATCCTCACCGCGATTATCCACTGTGACCATTCCACCTAATGCGCCATTGATGAATAGCGTGACGCCTCCCAGCTTGTCATCCACCTCACGGTAAACGGGCGCCACGTAATCAGCGGTGATGTATTTGCTATCCGACCAGAGCGTCTCCGGATGAGCGGTGAAGTTTACCACATTTGCTATCGGTTTGCCCTTTGCATCGACGAACTGCATCAGTCCCAATGTCCTATCAATGAGATTTGACACACGCACATTGCGAGAGACGCCTTTCGGCGGCGCTTCAGCTTGACCGAGCCGCAATGTCGCTATCTGCATCGCGCTCTGCGCTTCTTTTATACACGCAATAATCTGTTGATTTAGATACTCCATATAGGCTGGGTTTACTCCCGAAGTCAGCTCGTCGGGCCCCCAAATCCCAATCGTATCAGGCCCGGAGTGCACATGGGTGCAGGTAAGAATAGTGTGGTCTGTTTCCACGCCGGCTTCTCGGAGTTTCCGCTGAATTCTTTGGACATCCGGACGGAGAAGTCCGATAAGGTCAAGGGAGACTAAACCAAGTCGAGTTTTGCCATCTTCGAATACAACAGCGCGCACATAGAGTGGGTCATGCGCGCCAATGCTCAGCCGATTATTGCCTAGCCCTGCAAGATACACGGGTGTTTTGGGAGTGATTACGCGTTTCGCCGCGCCGGCTCGCAATTCGGCGCGCGCTAAAAAAGGCATAGTGAAAATCACCACACAGAGCAGAGTTTGAAGTTCCAGCAATTTGGTATATTTCATTGGTTTAAACCTCTGAAGTTATACATATATTTTGAATTGTTTCACAAGCACTATTTTTTGTAACTTGATAAATGATGCGTGAAACGTGATTAGATACTCATTCACGCATCACGAATCACGTTTCACTTCCACGAATAACAATCGTAAATTCTCCCCTCGGCTGTTCTTGTTGAAATTTTCGTAGCGCTTCGCTAATTTTGCCTCGATAAATACCCTCGAACATTTTTGTCAGTTCATACGCGATGACAATTTCACGGTCAGAAAGGATTTCAAACGCATCTCTGAGAAATTTTACTAGCCGATGAGGGGATTCATAGAAAATCAACGTTCTTACTTCGTCGCGCAGAGATTCTAACTGTCTTCGGCGTTTGCCCGATTTTGAGGACAAAAATCCCTCGAAGACGAAGTTATGCAATGGAAAGCCTGAGATAACAGCGGCGACGATGCAGGCGGACGGTCCGGGAATTGGAACGATTTGAACGCCGGCATCGATACAGGCTTTTATGATGGGATAGCCTGGGTCTGAGATGCCCGGCGTACCTGCATCGGATACGAGGGCGATGTTTTGACCCTGCGATAGTTTTTCCAGCAACAACTGAGTTTTGCGAATTTGGTTGCCTTCAAAAAAGCTGGTCAGTGGCGTGTGAATTTCGTAGTGAGTGAGCAATTTGCGAGTACGGCGTGTATCTTCCGCCGCTATCAAATCTACCTCCTTTAGAATTCGTAGGGCTCGAAGAGTGATATCCTCTAAATTTCCGATGGGCGTGCTAACGACGTAGAGAACTCCTCCAGCTTTGTTATTCAAGGGTGTATGAGGTGAATTTCCCACCTTTGCCAAAGAGCATCTCCCTTTGAAAAAGGGGGGCAGGGGGGATTTCAAAGGGGGGATTTTTCGCGATGTTTGAGCTTCAATGTAGTTCGAGTTGTGATAGAAATCTTTCGCATTATTCATCTATCTCAGTCCCTCGCTTGGCAGTAAAAGCGTACTTGCACAAACCGCCGCCATTTTCCTTACGTACTACTTACAAGTTCCTGTAATGCTTTTAGGTTTTCCTTTTCATCAAAGATTGCTCGGATTGGTATTTCAAAATCAGTGATGACAGCGCTTGTAAGGCAACCTGAATTCGATTTGATAAGCAACTCATAAGATTCCCCTTGCAGAATGTACTGCTCCACAAATTCTCGGCTCGGGTCAACAAGCCAGTATTCGCTAACGCCGTGGGCCGCATAATCTTCAAACTTGGTTTCGCGGTCTTTGGTTTCGGTGCTATCCGACAAAACTTCGACAATGAAGTCGGGCGCCGGAAAACGCGTTTGCTCGGGCAAAAATTGTTCCGATTTGGTTTTGCTGAAAAAGCAAATATCTGGCTTATAATCATTGCGCGTTAGGGAGACCATGATTTTCTCATGCCCGACATAGCCAAGGTCGCGCATTGCAACGAAGGTCCTGATTAAGCTGAACAGAGCGCCTGAAACCGCATCATGTTGTAACTTCACCGGTGATTGAAATACCACTTCTCCGTTGATAAACTCAGCCTTATCTGACTCGGCAATCATTTGATAAAACTCTTCCCGTTTTTGCTGTTCTTTGTCAAGAAACTCTTGAAGCTGCTTCAGATACAAAGGAAGTTTCGGCGATTGAATGAGTTGTTCTAAGAGTGTGCTTCGCACTTTTTCACTTCGTAAAACTGTTTGCATAGTAATCTCAACCTCCTCGGTTGAAGGAGCGAAATTTGCTACTACCAACTATTCAATTTAAGTGCAACACGGTCCTAGACCAGAGATTTTTGCAACGGGTGGCATGGCGCGTTTGAATTGGTTGCGCTGGATGCGCGCGAATACTTTGTCGATAAAATCCATCTCAAACTCCAAAGATTCCAACTCCGAAAAGGAACAACATCTGTCCACCAGGTAGTAGAGCAATATATCCGCTTGAGCGTAGGTGAAGCCTAATTCTCCTTCATCCGTTTGTCCAGGCCATAGGTCAGCCGTTGGTGGTTTATCGATAATCCGTTGAGGCACGCCTAAATATTTCGCTAATTGACGCACCTGCGTTTTGTATAGGTCGCCGATAGGATTAAACGCGCACGCCATATCTCCCCAGAGAGTCGTATAGCCCAAAAGCGACTCTGTTTTGTTGCCTGTGCCCAAAACTAGGGCATTCAACGCAACGGATTGGTCGTATAGAATTGCCATTCGTTCCCGAGCTATTCTGTTTGCTTTGCGCAGTTGACTGATATCGGGAAATTTAGCGAAGTACGCGTCCACCATATCTGTAATCTCTATTGTCATCGACGGCAGATTCAACGCTTCGATTACCAAACCAGCGTCTCCTGCGCTTTCTGGGCTACTGGTCTTGTAGGGCATCTTGATTGCCCAAACGTTCTCGTTCCCCAAAGCGCGGACGGCTAAGTATGTCGAAGTCGCGGAATCAACGCCGCCCGATAATCCCACCACAACTTTTTGCATGCCAACTTTGTGAAGTTGGTCTCTTATGAAGCCTATCAAAACTCGAGAAACCAGTTCAGGATTTATTTCGAGTGGATTTTTCTCTGTCATTGTAATTTCCCCAAAATCCATTGCTCAAATGTGTACATTCCTTCGCCAGGTTTCCAGGCGCAGGCTGATTCTTCTCAGAAGATACCGACTCAGATGATGAGCACTATAATAAATCCTCGAAATGACGGTTCTGCGGATTACTTCATGGTTCCCTGCTAAACCGTAAAGATCTTTCATTCG
>DTYX01000210.1 GCA_012961655.1 Candidatus Poribacteria bacterium | reverse complement strand
TGCTTTTCGAACCTGTTCGTTCCTCACCGACGACTGGCGCATTCGCTGGTCTTACGGCCGCCTTCAGGCGTGCAGAGTTTCAGTGATAAACCGCATCAAAACTGCATTTGAAGCCTTTCTAAGACCGTATAAAATCAGGGTTTTATTGGACGAAATCTAAGTACCTACCTAAATCTAACTTTGTCGAATTAGCTCGGTCGCGAAATCCGTTTGGGGTTTTCACGGCTGAAGGAAACAGGAGACAATCCTTCCACTGGCAACCAGGAACGGTAGAGTGTTCCTGAAGCGCCCGCGCTCGCAAAATCACATAAGCGCAATTCTCGCCCGTCTTTCGTCTGGGAACGGAAGAGCAGCCACGGTTGAAGCCATCCATCCCAGGACATCGGCTCACCTGAAAAACTGCGCGCATCGAGCGCTGGTAGATTATCTGGGTCCATGCTGTTAAAATATCGGTCGTAAGTCAATAGGATGGGGCCATGATAGATAGACGTTTTGCCTTCCAGTTCCTTCTCACCGACCCAGAAGTGGGGCGAAAGGTCCAGTGTTAATGCCAAAACGTCGTCTCTCTTCCATTCTCTATTCAGAGAGAAGTATGAGCCTGGTAACAAAGTACCGACCTCCTCACCATTCATACACAGATGATTCTCTTTTGACCAACCCGGAATCCTAAGGTACAAGGTGAAATTCTCAGGTTTATCCAATTCGACAATCATCTTCACTTTCCCGCTAAGTGGGTATTCGGTTTCTTGAGAGATGGTAAGCGGCGTTCCTGAAGGCAGCGCAAGCGTTATCGCCCCAGGGCCGTAGTAATTCAAAACCACGCCATCTTTGGCGAGCATCATCGTCCATTCGCTCAACATACCGAGTCCTCGCGGCGCGTTGACAGAACAGCAATTCAACTCCGGCGACCCAGGCCGAGCTTGGAAGACGATATCGTGCGCGCTCGCCCGCCGTTCACCATCCATCGGGGTATTGTAAGTCCACCAGCGCCCCGAAGGATGCTGCGCCCCAAGAATTCCGTTGAACAGAGAGAGTTCGAGTTCATCGGCGACGCGAGAATCGCCGGTCAGCCTTAGCATATCAATCGTCAAAGCGACCCAAGCCACCGTGCAGCAAGTTTCGATAGCTCTCTGGTCGTAGGGATTCCCCTGACACGCTTCCGCTGACGTGAAGCCCCCCGTATTGTGCCGGTCGCCCTTGAGCATCGCCCACCAGATGTGGGTAAATGCGTCGTGATACTTGGGGTCTCCGGTGATAAATCCGAGTTCACAGATGCCTTGAATGCAATGGAGTCCTTCCCACCGGCGGGCGCGGAATTCCTGAATCTCCTTTCGGGCGAGCGCGTCTGAGATGTAACCAGGCTGCCCTGGTTTGTCCAACTCAGAGATGACCCATTCAGCCAATTTGAGATATTGCGGTTGCCCAGTTTTCTCATAGAGCAGACAAGCGCCATGGAGAATAGCGAGGTTTTGTTCCGGCGACTTCATACTTTCGCCAGTTCCCACGAAGGTTCGGTGGATGAGGTCGCCCGCTTTGCAACACGCATCCAGAGCGGGTTGGAAAGCGGTATCCTGATAATACATCAGCAGCGCCTGCATCCAGTGATAGTGTCCCCACACATCCCATCTGTCAGAGGTCAGACGAAGTTCAGTGGGAAATGGGCCGAGATAGCCGTCGGGCAATTGGGAATCAATCAACTCTCCAATCACCACATCAATTACGTTCTTTAGCCTCTCATCCCGGCTGATACGCCACCCCAGAATGGCTGAGATGAGATATTTGCCGACAAACTCCCCCGACCAAGGGAGCAAATCACGATGAGGTTGACGTTCCTGGTCGCGGAACATCTGCAGCATTGCGGGATTGGCGATAGGCGCTTTCAGAAGCCAATTCTCCAGATTGGCATCGGCTCGCTGTCCGATAAATGATTGAAAATCGAATTTTGCTCCGACCGGTTTCTCGAAAACCGGCTCAATCGCTAAACTGATACAATATTCATTCGAATTCATTTATGCCTCCTTAAACCTGCGCTATTGGCACAGGCTGAAAAGAAATTTGAAATATGACGACGAATAAAAAGGAGACTCATGTTAAGAATGAGTGCAAAATGAGAACAAGTGGGGCAGACTTCCGGAATGGAGAATGCGGAATGTGGTTCACGAAAGATCGGAATTGAAAAGATTAATAATTCCGAAATCCGAATTCCATTACCTGTCCCACGTCATATCCTTGGCAGTTCCCAGAGGTTTTCTTCTCCGCGTTTGAGGTGAACTTCCAGCGAAACCACTTCTTTTTGAGGATGTTTGACTTCGAGTTCATATTTGCCGTAAAATCCCCTCAAACATAACTCACCGTTGCCATCACTTTCTCCTTCGACCTCCGTCCACCACTCTCCTTTGATTAAATCCATCAGCCTTTCGTAGGCGGGTTTAGGAGACATATCCTTACGCAGGAATCCCGCCGGAGCGCCTTGCCAAGCGTTTCTGTCTGAGAAATCCCACCAGGTTATCGCTTCAACAGCAGGATGGCTGAAAAGTACGCTATAGAAGCGCTCCACCTCTGCTGCCTGGTCTGCTTCTCCAGCATCATTCGTCTCACCCCATCCTGTGACCGTTCTGGTACCACTGACGATAGTAGTCTCGGTGAAATGTAACGGAACATCAAAGCGGGAGAACCGTTCACACACCTCCCAGATTTTCTCGGTTTTCCAGACGCCGCCGTGCATGTGGCTCTGAATACCTATCACATCGTAAAGCGGCTTGCCGTCCTCATCTAAAAGCTGCTCGATGACCTTCTCATATTCTGAGTCCGTCCGATAGTCGTTTATCAGCAGTGTCGCTTTAGGGTTCGCCTGTCTGGCAATCTTGAACGGCTCGACGGTAAAAGGCATCTGACCGTACTTTTGCCAAACTTCCGTGATAAGGTTGTCAAACCGCCAGGGGTCAGTAGCCTCGTTCACGACATCCCAGATGTCTATCTTCCCTTGGTAGCGGTAGACAATTTCACTTACCCGCTCATCGGACAATCTCTTGATTTCATCCAAATTGTTCGGCAGCCATTGTGGCGCTGAGTAGTTCCAGACAAGCGGATGTCCTTTGCAGTCGATATCATTCTTATTACACCAGTCGGACACTTTGTCCATGTATTCGTATATCGGTTTCTCTCGTTCGGGCTCGAACGATGGCCAGTAAAACGGCAGCGTCGCGTAGTTCAAAAGCTCGGTGAACTTTCGCCGATATTCCATCTGCCAGTCAGTTTCATCGTCAGACCACAGAAAGATATTGCATCCAAATTTGAAATCGTGCTTTATCTGACTGACAGTAACGGGGATGCCGGCGAGTGGATTCCCGTCTTCGTCAACCACTCTTACCTTTGCTTCACCCATACGGTATTGAGGGATTCTCTCTTCTCTACCCTCCAATATCTCTTTTTCAGTCATAACTAACCTCCTTAACGTAATCGTAGGTCGAAATTCATATCTCGACGATTTGTCGATTTTGGAAAATCGACCTACGAGTTTACTTTCCGAGAGAACTCAAATCAGAAAAAAGGGCAAGAATCATGTATCCAGCGGCGCTTGCCCCCACCAGTTGAGTTCGACTTTAATCTCGGCTGTGTTATCTGAATACGCATCGTAGTTGCCGTTTTTGAGTTTTTTGGTAGTTTTCGACGTGGTTGGTATAAGTATACAGGAATATCCAAAGATTGTCAAACTTAAACTGAACTAAACTATTGTTGACGAATTCGATAAAACATGGTATTCTAAACTCCCGTTCTTCTTTTCTGGGAGGGGAACCCTCCAAGACGAGCAGGGTGCAATATCATTTGGACCAATACAGTAGGAGTTTATTATGTCTAATATATCTGATAACATTACCTATTTCGATGCGTGTTGTTATATCGGACGGCATGTCCATAAGCCTGATGGTCAACCCGAGACCACCGAAGAAATCCTTGCAGAGATGAATCATTTCGGCATCCACGAGGCTCTGGTGATTGATGTGCTATCGCGGGAGACAAATCCGATGGCTGGCAATGAAAGGATTATACAGCGGACGAAAAATCACCCCCGGCTTCATCCAGCCTGGGCGGGTCTGATGACTCACAGCCGCGAATTACCGCCACCGCGGGAACTTGTAGCGCGGATGGAAGAACTAGGCGTCGGGGCGTTATTTCTCTTCTATGGTCAGTTCGACATACGTCTCGACGATTGGGGTGTGGATGATTTGCTCGAGGCATTACAGGAATTGCGCGTGCCCGTCTTTTTATGCCCCAACAACTGGCGTGAACCGGGCAGAATTGATTTGACTGACTGGTCAAACGTCGTCAGAATCTGCCGCAAATTCCCTGAATTGCCAGTGATAGTTACGGAGAATCGGACTTACAAAAGTCAGCGTGCAGGCTACGCGGCATTGGAGGCGTGTCCGAACTTAAAATTTGATTTATCCTCATGGTGGCTTCATCGTCGGATTGAATTCATCTGCGGAGAGTTCGGAGCAGAACGGCTTGTCTGGGGCTCGCAACTTCCTGAACGGAATCCGGGCGTACCGATGATGCAGCTTAACTACTCCGACATATCTCCGCAAGAGCTTTCTCTCATAGCAGGTGGTAATATGCGGAATCTGCTTTCCTGGAACAAGAATATAAAGTTCGTGAACGACCAAGCCACGTTATCCGAACCGATTGATTCACTCCACCGTGCCGCCAGGGAGCGGCTGTCTTTAAAGGATGAGAAGTTCTACGATTGCCATGGTCACATAGGCTGGTGTACTCCGCATCATGTAGTTGTTCACCCACACTTGCTCCCCTCTCCACAAGCTGGAGAGAGGTCGGGGGTGAGGCCTTTCTTCAAGGGAGAGGAGAATATAGCGGAAGATTTAGTCCGTGAAATGGATAAGTTTGGCATTCAGGTCTGCTGTGTTTTCAGCCTCGAAGGCATCTTCAGCGATGAAACCTACGGAAATGATGTGGTTGCGGCGGTCGTCAAAAAATATCCCGACCGCTTTATCGGTTTCACCCTCCTCAATCCAAATCACGGAGAGCGGCTCATGCGGAAGGAGATGGAACGCGGGCTAGAGATGGGCATGCGGGGAATCAAACTCATCAGCGCCTATCACGGTTATCCAACAGAAGGCCCGTTGATTGATGTCGCCTGCGAATTTGCCCATCAGCACGGACAGTTCATTCTCAATCATCATTGGGGTTCTCCCCAACAGATAGAAAGACTTTGCAAAACCTACCCGAATGCATGTTTCTTTACTGGTCATGCTAATGCAGAATATGGTGAGGTAACGAAGAGGGTTGACAATCTCTTTATTTGTACCTGTCCATTTCTAAGTTGGGGACAAACTGAACAGTTTGTGAAGATCTATGGCTCGGACCGGATTCTCTTTGGCTCAGACCTGACTGACCTGCCAATCGCGTGGGGGCTGGCGCCAATTTTTTACGCCAAAATTCCTGAAGCCGATAAATGCAAAATCCTCGGAGAAAATCTCAAAGCTTTAATGAATCAAAAACTGCCAGAACAAATAGACGTTTTCGTAGGTGGTCGAGATAGTTATCATTTTATTTCGTCTATGTCACTGACAGACGGAAACTCCGTTAAGCAAACGATGCATCATTTTGATGATTAAAACGAAACATAACCATGTTCCGCAAGGAACTCAAATTCTGAGACTAAATCGGCGTTTAAGTTTCCGAGTTCAAGGTTGACTAAATTCATAATTTCCAACAGATTTCTCTTCCCATCACACCAGTATAGGGCGCATCCCAATTCACCCCACCAGCGAGGGCTGGATTTTTTCAATCTCAATTCATCGGGTAAATCGTCGTAAGTAACCGTGCCGATGAATTTGCGTTTCGGAATCATTTGCGCCGCTTTACGTTCCGTCTCAGTCGATTCCTCTTTGATTTCTCGCAGTGTCAGATTGTGTGTTTTTGCATATTCATCAAGCGCAAATTCAAACCGATGTGTTTCATCTATTGCGGTTTGGTTGAGCTGTTCGGAAAGTTCATCGAGCGCGTCGCTGATTTGACTTATCTCAGCCTCAGATAGTAATCGCTTCACAGAATGCACCGCTTCGATTTGCCGTTCAAGCAGATAATTGATTCGCTTTTTTCCCTCTATTTTTAATTTGGATAGCGATTCATCCGAACTGATGTCCGTTGTAAAAAGGCGCGTAATCTGAGCTTGAACTTCATCCGTTATTCGCCCTTTGCCTTTGGCAGCTACTTCGTGCGCCAACCATTGCGCTTCCTTGTATCCGGCGTTGGCGATAAAGTAGAGATAAGTTGCGGCGAGAAGTCCCGAACTTTTGATGGTATTCTCATCGAGGATTTCCGGCGCATCGGCGGAGGTGTGCCAATATTTGCCGATTTCGTAGAACGAATGCGCTGGCGAGCCGACCATCGGGTCTGCCATCAGATTATCTATCATCGAAAAGTTTTTAAGCGTTCTATATACGAAGTTATGATTCTTTGATGACGCCGCTTCGAGAATCTTCTCCGCCAACACATCGGTGTAGGACATATTGGAATGCGGATTGGGCACAAATTGTAAAGGGGCGTCGATTGCGTAAGGCGCGCCGGCGACGGTGTCCAGATTGACGCAGGCGACGGTGTTTTTCATTCGTTCCATGTTCGCTGTCACATAGCCCAAGGTTCCGTAGCACTCGGCGCACATCAGGATGCGGATGCTGCGTTTGGGGCGCGGTAATTTGCCGGAATTGATGAGATGATTGAGACATCTGCCGATTTCCAACATGGCGCCGCACCCAGAGGCGTTGTCGTTCGCGCCTTGTTCGCCGTTGTGTCCGAGCACCATCACCTCTTCGTGTCCGTTTGTACCTTCGATGATACCCGTTGCGCCGGGCAGAATGCCGTCATAAAATCGGCTAACCACTTTCGCGCGAACGATGAGCTTACTGCTGTTTTTGATGATGTCCCGCAACATCCTGCCTTTGGCGGGGGGAATGCTGAACCCGACGAGATGCGTATCCTTTTTCGTCAGCATCCACCCGCCGGGCAAATCGCTCCACCCGTTAATCCACATCGTCGCATCCGGCAAATCATCTGGATGTGTCAAATAAAAAGAGATGATACCCGCGGCGCCGTTCTGAGCGGCGGCGACTTTAATGCTTCGCGGCTGCTTATCGGTCAACAACATTTTGCCCGCGACATCCAGTTTTTCCACTTCCTCCAGCGTGCCTTGTTCGAGGGGTAAAACTTCCGCTTCGACGCCTTCTTTGGGTGTGGGCGCGCTCCACATGACAACCGCACACGGCATTTCTTGACGATTCGCGAGAACTTGCGCGTGTTCTTTCGGCTCGACGATTTCCAACGTCGCTTCCACCACATCCCACGCCAACGGCGACATCCAATTTCCAAAAAGTGTCTCTCCATCAGCCGGTTGTTTAATCAACTCAACCGCAGTAAGTCCATTGCCCCGCATCACATCCACGCAATACTGCGCGCCAGCCAAAATTTTCGGAAAAGTAAACCACCGGTCATTGTTCCATACGCCTTTGGTATATTCTATCGCTTTCGCTCCGCTGAACTCTTGTTCGATCTCTTCCATGATTTTTTTGAACATAAGTTCCTCCGTTTTGTCAATCATGATATCTCGCCTCATGTAGTTACAAAACAACTTATTGTTTTTCACCGTTAATTATGATATATTTTAAGTTGAAAATCAAGAATAAATTATTTTTGCAATAACTGAGTCATTGCACTCCCAAAATAGGAGGTCATGAATGATTTGCGCTATATCTTTCTTAATCAACGCCCCGTTTTGTCTGGCAACTGAGACAGATGAACCGGAGCAAATTACCCCCGCCCAAAATGACGTTCCGCCGGGTGCGCTCGTCGGTGAGCGTCCGTATGAGATGGTCTGGGCAAATCGGACAGAAGAACGTCCGCCGTTGGTGGATTTTGAAGATTTAAGCGGCTGGACGGTGGCTACTTACGCGGGCGCTAATGCAACTTTTGCGCGCAGCCGCGAACAACAGATGTGGGGACAATACGTCGGCAAGCTGACGTACACGGGCAAATCCGCTGATAGCAAAATTTTATTACAACCGCAGAAGCCAATTCCGATTGAAAATTCGTTTGATTGCGTGAACCTCTGGTGCTACGGCAATAATTGGGCGTGGCAGCCCGACCAATCGACGCCCCAAGTTAATTTGGCTGTACACCTTCAGGATTCGGACGGCCGTGGTTTTCGCATTCCGTTGACGCATGTGCGCTGGAGGGAATGGTGGCTCGTTCATAAACGCATCGACAAGGCGATGCTGGATGAGATAAAATTTCCCTGCGCCTTTACGGGCTTGGAAATCTTAGGCGGCGCGAATTCGGAGAAACGAACTCTATATTTTGATTCATTTGCGTTTTACACCGAAGAACTGAAGCCGTTGACCTTTGAACCGCGTCCCGCCCGCAATATTAAGCCGTTCCCCGGACAAAGCCACGGTTTAAACGGAACCGGCGAAGGCGCGCTGCCGTTTCCCACCCGCGAGGAGACCATCCTGCCGGAAAATTTTGAGTGTGAATTCACCAATACTGTCGAAAGCGAAAGAGAAGGCGAATTTACCTTTCGCTACAGCGGCGAAGACGGAATTTGTTACGTCTATAAACCGCAGAAGGGCAATCTCAGCGAAATTACAGCTTTCGTCAACGGCAAGCAAGTAGCGAAGCCGCTGATGGATGGAGGCGTGAGGTTTGCGGACGATTATGGAATCGGGAAACTAGAATCCGCCCAATTACACGATGATACAGTCACCGCGATTTTTGCTTGCAGAGAGGGCGATGAAACTGCCCGCGTCGAATATCACTTGAGCATCAAGCAGAAATCGCTCATTTTGGATGTATTATGCCGCGGCGGTTCGGCGACGGAGTTGTCCCTCGGACATATAGGCGAAGTCGCAAATCCGCGCTTGATTACAATTCCCTACCTCACCTACGGCAGTTCTAACCCGCGTGTGCTGATGATGAGCGCTGATAAACGCCCGCTATTTGCATCCGTCTGGGTCGATTGGTATCGTTCCAACGGCTCTGAACTTTATTCGGAGGAGTGGGAAAAGGAAGACTCCGCCAAAATCAACGGCGGCGTGAAGTATCTGCCGAAAACCGACGGAACGCGGAATGACCTGTTTGAGCGGATATTTCTGACTATTTCGCCCATCTTCGAGGAGACGCTGCCGACGATTGCCAACCCGCCCAGCCCCTGGGGAAAGGAAGCTGGGAATTATCTCTGGCAGGAAAGCTGGGGGCCATCGGATTACGAAAAAGAACACGAACGCTCGAAAATGCTGCGTTCCTACGGAATTGACAAGTTGATTCAGTGCAACCACGAAATCGCCTGGCGGGATGGCGGCGAGAGTTTTACGCTGCGAACGAAAGCCGCTCCGAAGAAGGGCGGCGATGAAGCTTTGCAGCGATATGTCGCGGCGCAAAAATCGCTCGGTTGGCGTTCAGGGCTTTACACGAACTACTGCGACTATGCGCCGGTGAACGAACATTGGGACGAAGACGGCGTGCAACGCACCCCCGAAAACGACTGGCGGCATGCCTGGGCGCGGTGCTACGCGCTGAAACCCTCGCGCGCCGTCGAATGGGACGCGAAGCTCGCGCCGATTATCAAACAGAAGTACGATTCCAATTCGGCGTACACCGACGTCCACACAGCGGTCGCCCCTTGGCGATATTGCGATTACGACGCCCGCGTCCCTGGCGCTGGTACTTTCGCGGCGACGTTCTACGCCTACGGCGAAATTCTGCTCAACGACCAGAAAGTCTACGACGGCCCGATTTTCTCCGAAGGCACATATCAGTGGCTGTACGCGGGATTGGCATCGGGCAACTACGGATTGGCGTATACCAACGTCGATTTGTCCGAAAATCCGCTCAACGTGGCGTTTGACCTCATGAAAATCCATCCGTTAGAGTGCGACATCGGCATGCCGTGGACGGCTGGGTTTTTCAAAAAAGAAGGCTGGAACGCGCCTGAACGAATTGAAAGCTCAATAGACCGGTTCATCGTTGCGACATTGGCGTATGGGCATATCGGCTGGTTGGTGGAAGAGAGCCACGGCATACGGTTGACATGCCGGTCGTACTATCTCATTCAACAGGTCGCCAAACGTTACGCCATGCAGAGACCGACGAAAATCGAATATGCCAATACAGATGGCAAATGGCTGACGGTTTCGCAAGCGTTGGCGACGAATGCCATCGAAAAATCTCGCCTGCACGTGGTCTATGAAAACGGACTGGAATTGTTCGTCAACTATCCGACTGGTCCAACTGCCGATAACTGGCGCATTCCCAAAAACCCCGAACTTGAGAGAATAATCGGTGAAGCCATAGAACAACTGTCGCCCAAACAGAGAGAGGTATTTACACTATACCACTATCAGGGACTGCGGATGAGAGAGATAGCGGAAAAATTGGGAATGACGGAGGGAAGCGTGAAAGTACACCATCACAGGGCGATGCAGAAATTGAGAAGCATTTTAAAGGATGTCACTCTGCCGTCAGTAGAGTATGTCATTCTGCCGCCGAACGGTTTTTTCGCCTGCGACAAGGACGGTTTTATCGCAACATCCATGCTGGTCAACGGACATCGCGTTGACAAGGTGATTTCACCAGAATACGCTTACCTTGACGGACGCAGCAACGACGCGGAGAGCGAATGGCTCGCGACATCGGGCGCAGTAGCGATGAAATTTTCAAAAGAACCGAAACAGTTGGAAATTATCGACATCGAAGGCAATGAACAAATTGGGTTCCGTTGTGATTTTTCCAAACCCGTCTGCACAGCTTATGACCCTGAGGGAAATTCTCTGGGAATAGTGGCATTAGAGGTGAAAAATGGCAAATATTGGCTGACGTGCCTCGAAGGCGCTCGACAATATATTGTGACTGGAAAGTAAAAATGCCTTTATTCTGACTTTATATATCTCTAGCGTGAACACTCACAATATTACAAAACCCAAAGAGGGAAAGAACAAAATATTGGGAGTGGGTTTGGGGGAAGGATTTTATCTACCATATTCCAAATCTTCCAACGGTTTTCCGTTTAGGTCTGTGAACCGCAGATAGAACCCCCAAGCCATTTCCCGGTTACACACCTTCACCAGCAATTGATTTTCGCCTTCATTTAGAGTAACGGAAACGATGTCCTGGTCGGGGCTGGCGGCGCGGGCTATTTTACGGCTAAGCGCTTCTTTACCGTTCAGCCAAACTTTTACGTCGTCGTCGCTTCCGATTCGCAGTTGCACCTCGCGGGTTTCTGGTGATGCCACTGTTGTCCAGGTGTATGCCGCAACCCACTGGTCAGGCTCAAAAATATATCGGCAATCGACAAAGCCGTCAGGTTTATCGTCAGCCCACTGTTCCCAGTTGATGGTAGCGCCGACACCTTCGTATTCGCCCTCGAGGTCCACTCCTTCTTCAGGCGGATATACGGTATCGAAACCTACATTAGAAGAATTATCAAATGGGCCAATAACGTACCAGGCGCTTTCGGGTATAAATCCTATTCGTGTCCAATATTCCTCCGCTTCCAAGAATCTTTCCTGGCGCTGAAGAATCTCCGCTGTACCCATGATAGCTTCAAAATTATCAGGCTCCAACTCTAAGGCATTGGCGTAGTATTGCAAAGCTCTATCGAGCATTCCAGCATCCCGATATTCATTGGCGATTTGAACACTTCGAAGAATTTGCGCCACCGGTGGGTCTGAAATAGGCACGACAGTTTCCAGGTCTTTGAACCTAAGTAGAGAATTTGACTTTATCCCTCTCCCATCATTTAAGACAACGTTGATGGACGGGCCGAAGGCTTTCGCCAGCGTTTTCCCAAGTTCCATAAGTTGAAGCATCATAACTTTGTCTAAGTTTAAGTCTTTATCATCCCAGCTAGGAAATTTTTCCCCGCCTGCTTTAATGCTACTGGATATCATCTGTTCCATGTATCGCTCCAGGTCAACAAAACCGATGCCATTAACATTCTCTGTGATACGGTCTCTGACGGATTGGAAAACTGTCGAAGCTGATATGTTTTTAACTCGCCCCGCAGAACAATCGATTAATTTTTTGATATATTCTACGCTGGGACTGAGGAGCAAGAAATTGTTCACAATAGCATATCCTGGTCTGATTGGGATTGGCAATTGCGATACCGTGTATATCGTTTCGCCCATGTATTCTTGGGGCTGGATACTGAGTTCCATATCTTTTTCTTTAACGATACTAATACCTAGATTTGCCAACTTTTGCAAACTCTGTGACGCTTTCTCGCTGTCAGAAACTTCGAGTATAAGGCATATTTTATCAGGGATGTTATTTTTTAAAACGGCTGGATAATCGGAATAGACAACCCCGACCTCGTTGCCCATCCAGGAGAATAAATCTTCTTCTACATCAACGCCAAATTGCTGTTGTGTCTGCTCCAGTCCTTCGAGCGCTTGCTCGCCAAATTCAGGTATATCAGCGATTAATTCATATAACATTGCCCAGATGCGCTTTAAGTCGATAAGATTGCTGCCGTTATATCCTATAGCATCTTCCGGCGCAAACTTCATGGAGTCTAACCGCCCTGGCTCGGTCTGAAGCATCGCCAAAAAGTTCTTCGATGTCGCGTTTGGGTTTAGTGTCATATAATTTTGTGATACTAAACCTTCATCTGTTACCGTCGCGGCTGCAGTTACTGAAGGCACAAGGTCTAACCATTTCAGAGCCATTCCAATAACCGGGCGAAGTCTCTCGTCTGGAATCTGCTTGGAAAACATCGCGTAAAAGAGATTGCTCAGAGCAACGACTTTCGCCAAATTTAGATGGTAAACAGCGAGATGCTGTCCAGTTTTGCTGGATTCAGGCACGGGGATATTTTCCATTATTGACATAAAGTCAGTATCTTGGGTAATAGAAACTGCATCGCCCTCTGAGCCATTTACAAGACCTGCCTTCGGGCGAAGCGAAAGGTCAATAACTTTTTTGAGCGTCGCATCGCCCAATCCGACGGCAAAAATATTTCCGACCAGTGCGCAGGATACGCCAAATGGGACATTCGGCAATGGAATATGCGCTATCGTGTAACCTCTATATTCCGAGGTTGTTTTAGCCGCGTTAGCTAAAACGACCTTCATGCTTTGGGAAAGTATTTTGCCCAAGTCATCATCGTCCTTGAGTCGGAACATAAACAATGGTGAAATTTCTGTTAACTGCTCAAATTCCGGCATGACGAAAACGACATCTTGCCCAAATAGATGTGAGAGAAGCAACAGACCAGGCTCGATAGCTAAATGGACGTCTTTGAGTTTCGTCTCAGTCTCCAACTCAGCATAGAGCAATTCCCAAAAGGGCGCTTGGGCAATCTGCTTCCAGAAATTCGAATCCTTATTTACCATACTGGAAATTGAAGAGATTTCAGCAAACAACAACGGTTTCGCAGGAGTTACATCCATAAGGCTCCGACGTAAGTCGGGATTCCGTGAAGCGGAAGATTTCTGTTCAGATACCACCCCGACTTCGTCGGGATTTTCAACTCGCTCTTGCGCAAATCCTGTTGAGGCTATCAGTAAAGTAGCTATAATGAAAATAATTGAAATTTCAAGCTTTGCTTTAATAAATTGTTGAATCCAATTTTTCCGAAACATTTTTTCCTCCTCGCTATTATCTTAGGTAGTTTTGATTATTAAAGTTTACAATGGGGCAGGAAAGATTCTTTCTTTTTCCCGCCTTTCCCACTCTTTTAAAAAATTGAATCAGACAGTATCAAACTATTTGGAGTGTCATATGATACTATTCTTAGACATCAGGTTTTCTCCTGCGATTTTAAATTTGTTCGACTAGACAATATTTTAACATGTCAGGTGTGAAAAATCAATTCCAAAAAGCAAAAAGCAGAAATTTCCCATGAGAATCAATCAAAAAGCCTTGACTTATTCGGTGGAAAGTTTTATAATTAGCTTAGATATACTCATCAAAACATTAGATTTTCTAGATTTGGCTAAACAATCGGGTAATTCTGTTCAGAAATTGAATAATTATTTCACAATGCAGTAATAAGATTCAAATCCTTTACGCATCATGCAGGTGAGTTCCGCAATAACGAACACCAAGCCACATCTGGCACATCACAGAGTAATTCACACTAAACGTTAATAATGAAATAAGAATCGTACCGAAAGCTTGTTTCTGAAATGAAAAGGAGACTACAGTATTGGATAAGATTAAGCTAGCTTTAGTAAGCGTATCAGATAAAAGTGGCATCGTCGAATTTGCGCGGGAACTAGTCAAACTGGACATAAAAATTTTATCCACGGGCGGGACAGCGCGGTTACTGACTGAATCGGGAATTGAGGTTCGAGAAGTTTCCGATTACACCGGTTTTCCGGAGATGATGGATGGCCGCTTGAAAACCTTGCACCCCAAGATTCATGGCGGATTGCTGGCTCTCCGAGACAATACAGAGCATACCAACCAGGCAAAAGAACATGGCATAGAGTTAATCGACATGGTCGTCGTAAATCTGTATCCATTCGAGTCCACGATTGCTAAGCCGGGGGTCGAGTTATCGGAGGCTATTGAAAATATTGACATCGGTGGACCGACGATGATACGTTCGGCGGCGAAAAATTATCGACACGTCGCCGTCGTTACTAATCCAGAGCAGTATAAAGCAGTGATAGCGGAACTACAGGAAAATGCTGGCGCGTTGTTAAGCGAAACGAAATTTAATCTAGCGAAGGCGGCTTTTGCGCACACAGCGCATTATGATACGGTGATATCGAATTACTTAACTGGTTTAGACCGAGCATTCGCGACAGAATTGCCGGACGTGCTTGAACTCAAATATGAAAAAGCACACGGTTTGCGTTACGGTGAGAATCCCCATCAGAAGGCGGCTTTCTATCGTGGTCCAGCCTTGTCCGAACCATCTGTCTCAAGGGCGCGTCAACTGCACGGCAGAGAATTATCGTTCAATAACATCCTCGACCTGCATGCCGCCCTCGAAATCGTGAAAGATTTTGCTGAACCCACCGCCGCTATAATTAAACACAACAATCCATGCGGTGTCGCTTGCCATAGCACTCTGGCTCAAGCGTATCGCGACGCGCTGGAGTGCGACCCGCTTTCAGCCTTCGGTTCAATTGTCGCGCTCAATCGAGAAGTCGATTTGGAGACTGCTGAGGCAATTCGGCGAGCAGCTAGAGAGGGTAGTCACGCTGAAGCCATTATCGCGCCTGGATATACCGAGGATGCTTTGAAACGCCTTAAGCGCAGTAAAGATTTAAGAATAATGTCAGTCGGACAACTCGGCGCGCGCAATCCGGAAGTTAAAGAGATCAAAACAGTTCTCGGCGGAGTCTTAATGCAAGAACGCGACCTGCATGAATTGAATCCAGGTGATTTGAAAGTTGTAACGGAAAAGCAACCGACAGCGGAACAGCTCGAAGCGATGATGTTCGCATTTAAAGTATGCAAGCACGTCAAATCCAACGCTATCTTACTAGCGCAGGGCAAAAAGACCGTCGGCATCGGCGCTGGACAGATGAGCCGCGTGGATTCCAGCATTATCGCCGCTCGCAAAGCGGGTGATAGAGCCAAAGGTTCGGTATTAGCTTCGGATGCCTTGATTCCGTTCAGAGATGGAGTAGACGCGGCAGCCGAAGCTGGTGTTGTAGCAATCATCCAGACCGGCGGCTCTATCAGGGATGAAGAGGTTATCGCCGCCGCCAATGAACACGGAATGGCTATGGTGTTCACCGGGGTGCGGCATTTTAGGCATTAACAGTGATGAGTAATACGTGAATATCATCAATCACTTATCACGTTTCACGTATCACGCATTGGCGATAGGAGAATAACAGATGTATCATATTCGACAATTCTATGGCTTAATTATTGGACTACTTATTTTGTCGGGGTGTGGGCCAGGCGAAATAAATGGAACTTGGACAGTAGTGAAATGGGATGCCACAACTCACCTCTATGGAGTTTTTTTCGCCGACGACAAAAATGGCTGGGGCGTTGGCGACAGTGGAATAATTATTCACACTACAGACGGCGGAATGACATGGAATGTTCAAAAAGAGGCTAATAGCGATTCTAGCGGCTTGCTGAACGCGGTCTATTTCCCAAATAAAACTTACGGCTGGGTCGTCGGAACCGAAGGGCAAATTCTCTACACTGACAGCGGGGGAAATTCTTGGAATCAACAGAGCAGCAACATTGAAGAGGGATTGCTGGATATATTCTTTATCAATAATGCTGAAGGTTGGGCGGTTGGCGGATATGGCAAAATACTCCATACCAGTAATGGCGGAGGCTCTTGGATACAGCAGAGTTCTGGGAGTAATCACCTGTGGAGTGTATATTTCACCGATGCAAAAAACGGTTGGGTTGTGGGTGAGAAAGGAGAAATCTTTCACACATCAGACGGCGGTTCGCGCTGGGAATCTCAGAATAGTGATGTCAATTGGGCTCTGTTCTCGGTGCATTTTGTGGATAAAATGAACGGTTGGATTGTCGGCGCAAAGGGGATTATTCTGCATACGGCAGACGGCGGCTCGCATTGGCAGGAACAGAAAAGTGGCACGACAAAATCACTGCGCGGAGTCTTTTTTACCAACGCCAAAAATGGCTGGTGTGTTGGCGAAGAGGGAATGATTCTATACACTTCCGACGGAGGCGCGACCTGGGTAAAACAGCCTAACGAAACTTCTGAACATCTGCTGGATATATACTTTCACGGTAAAAACGGCTGGATAGTCGGAGCCGCGGGAACTATTTTGCGATTAAGTAAGTTCTAAAAATGATACTACTTTTGTCTGATTGATTTGAAATAGAACAGGGAACTGGGTGAAAAGTAGTGGCATGCCTCCGTGCTGCCACTGCTTAAACAAGCGTGGGGAATTTCTGGCAGGATCTACTCAGCTGGCGTTCGCTCAATCCAAAAACTAAATGACCCTATAGGAAAATGGGAAATTTTTGTTGCAATGAGAACGGAAAAATAGTAGAATTACTAACCTTTGGTGGTAGTTCTTGTGAAACCGCATGGGGAGTGGAATCAAGAAGGACGAAATGGCAAGAGGGCAAGGGGGCAAGAGGGCAAGCCCC
>DTYX01000209.1 GCA_012961655.1 Candidatus Poribacteria bacterium | reverse complement strand
TTCTTCCAATTCACCGACGCGCAGGGTCACGCCGTAGTCAGGGATATCGTCCTTGACATCAATGAGCCGGTTTTGGAAGAGTATGGTTCCAAAGTCGGGGATGTCTCGCATATAGTTGAGGTGAGCGTACCACATACTATTCTTTCGGGCGCTAGATACTTCTTTCTCATTTAACCTGCCGAGTTTCAAATTCATATTCGCCAGAAGCTCATAGTTCGCCGTGATGTGATACCCATCCCGGTTGATACCGTAAGGATACTGCGGTTCATATTCATCCTCCAAGGTATCAATGATACCGTTATTATTCAAATCCTCCAGGTCTGTAAAGATGGGTGGGTCGGCTTCAAAGATATAAAAGTCTTCCTGGAAATCCAAGATACCGTTTCTGTCTCTGTCATCAGCCTGTGGCAGAACACCATCGAAGTCGTCGTCATCGGGCCAGTCGTCGTTATCATCATCATCTTCGATAAGCATGTAATTTTCAACATCGAATGGGTCTTCGCCGGTGGATGTACCCGTTCGTTCCAGGTTGTAGTCTTCATCTCGGTCTGTATTAGCGCCGAAATTACGATATGTCGTGGTGTAACCTGGGTCTATGTGATAGAAAGCAGCTTCTAGGAAGATTTTACCCCAACGCTGCTTTAGGTTGACAAACCAGGCAGTCTCACGGCCCATCTCACCATCTCCCTCTGGATTCGTGCCTTCGCCGCCGAGTTTTGCCTCGAAACGATTGCCATCGGTGTCAGAATAAGCGGCAAACTGTCTCTCTTCGCTTTCAAGACCTGGATACGGTTCTTCCTTGTTCTTTTCGGTGAAACCGATTTTATCCCTGGACACGGTTGGATATTGCTTATATTTTTGGTTGGCTGACCATTGCGCCTGAATAAAGGTATTCCACAAAGTGCCTTCCAAATCAACACCCCAGAGCACAGCCGCTCTGGCTGCTCCGTATTCATACCGAATTTTTCTCGGTCTCCATGTACTTGGGTCGTCTTGTTTTGTCTCTCTATTTTTGGTAAAATCTGAATCCTGACCATAATTATCGGGAGATTCGATTACATCGCGGAAGGGCATATCGAGATGTCCATCTTCGGTCTGAATCCATGGACCTGCGGCGTCGCCGACATTCAATGGGCTATAACCGACTACTTCGATGTAGTAATCTCCAGCAACATCCATCAGGAATTCTATCGACTTAACTGTTCTGGGATTGATGATATCAACTCCAGCGGCGGGAGGTGGATCCATCAAATTCAGAACATATTGGAACGAATCAAAACCGAGAGCGACCTTCCATTCACCCATATCGACGCCACCCTGGCTATTTGGGTCAGGGGCGCCATCGGGCAATGTTGTGGGAGTAACATCAGCAACTGTCACATCGAATTCTATCGTCTCTTCCGGTTGCTGTTCGTACACGGCCTCTTTGATGATGATCTCTTCTCCTGTCTCTTCATCTATTCCGCGCTCCTCTTCCTCTATCAGTTCTTGCCTTTGGGTAACTATCTTTACTGTCATCCCCTTAAAGGCTGCGCCTACGCCGCCTTGCATCATCTCAGGCGCGCCTTCAATTAAACTGGCTAATTCAGGGGGAATCATGTTATCCTCTGGCGAATCATCGCGGAAAGTTATCACAATTCTGTCTGGAGGAGTATTCGCTACAGTACCCATCATCGGGTTCTCGACTCGTCCAGGATGTTCCTTATGGAGGTTAATATAGGTAAGTCCCACACGAAATATATCGCCGAGCATCCCTTGTCCTCTGAAACCAACAAGGCGAGCATTTTCCAACCAACTCATCACACCTGGGTCATCCCCTCTATTGCGCTTACCAAGTGTACCGGATATATTTCCCGCACCGGATTCGGTGATGTGGACTGGGTTTGAAATTCTTGAGTTCAAGAGCGTAAAGAGATGTCGCTCTTGGGAAAATGATATATCCCACCGCAGACCGTCAAATTCCGTTTTGTATATGATATACTTATTCGGAAACAGAGTTTCTGGTTTGATGCGCATATGGTCACCAATAGCAAACTCGGTGTGTCTGCCACGGTAGGTATCTTCTGTTAAGATAGTACGGTCTAGCTGAGCGACGAACCTGTCACTATCGAGCTGACCGGTACTTCCAATTACCAAGTTACCCTTTTGGTCAAAGTCTTTCTCTTCAAGGTATTCGTGAACTTGGTTACCTTCCAGTAATTCTTTACCAAATAAATCGTAGAAAAATTGTGGTTCTTCCTCTAATTGGAACCGGTCTGAAAATTTAGCCGACCCCTCAATAGTAGGTAGAAGTGGTTCCTGAGGCCCTAAGCTAGTAGGCGCGCATCCATATAGCGCTAATCCAGATAATAATCCCACTATTACTAAGAGCTGACTCAATGAACTTTTTGATACTTTCATTATCTTGCCTCCTTGAGGATATTATACTTAAAATTTTTGCTGTCGTATTTTATAACGTGTGAGCGCTTTAACTCAACACACTCATCATGCGCAAACGCGCATATCTGGAAAGATATCCCTGCTGATTGGAACAACAATCAAGAGAGATTATTAAGCAATTATAATTTTGCCCTTTAAGATACCATGTCTTATACTTTTCTGTCAAGATTTTTTTTCAAAAAATTATTGCACTGTCAAATAAATCGTGATTGGTTCTAAGTTCGGCAATTCATTGCCGTTTTTTGACGCGCAATCAATT
>DTYX01000208.1 GCA_012961655.1 Candidatus Poribacteria bacterium | reverse complement strand
GTTGCAGTTGACGGCGGGATCTGTGGCTACCCTAGAGTATCAGGTTCATAAAAGATGGGGGATTACCCATTTTCTAGCATGGGATTGGGAAGGACCTAATAGATATCCTATATCAGAAAATGATGTAATGAATCAAATAAAAAATGACCTATGTATTGACTATATAATAAACGTAGCTAATAATTCCTTCACTTGCCCTTTACTCAAAGAAAGTGTTACTACTTTTACTGGAAGTATCGGAAAATAGAAAAGATTTTTATAATTGGAATTTTTGAGAAACAGAGAGATGATAAACTTTAACGAAACGGTTGAAAGTTCGTCAATGATTCAAATCAAAGATATCTGGAAAAGTTTTGATGATAATAAAGTTTTACAAGGCGTGGATTAGACGTGCGACATGGGGATACGATGGTCGTTATGGGACGAAGCGGCTGCGGCAAGAGCGTACTTTTGAAATTGATAGTAGGATTGATGAAGCCTGATGCTGGCGAAATTTGGATTGATGGCAAAGAGATTACAAAGTTGAAGGAAAAAGAGATAAATGATGTCCGCAAAAATATCGGTATGCTGTTTCAATCCTCGGCGTTGTTTGATTCCATGAATGTCTTTGAAAATGTCGGGTTTATGTTAGCTCAACACACACACCTAAGCAAGCAAGAGATAAGAGACATTGTCGCCGAAAAACTTGAGTTGGTCGAACTCCCTGGCACAGAAGAGTTGAAACCGGCGGAATTAAGCGGAGGTATGCGGAAACGCGTGGGGTTAGCACGCGCACTGGCTATAAATCCAGATATTGTTTTGTATGATGAACCAACGACGGGATTAGACCCCATTACAGCAGCGGAAATCAACATCCTAATTAAAAACCTAAGCGCTAAATTACAAATTACATCTATCGCTGTTACCCATGATATGAAAAGCGCTTTTACAATAGCCAATCGAATGGCAATGATGCATGATGGGAAAATTATCGCCAGTGGCACGCCAGAAGAGATGAGACAGATTGAAGAGCCGATTGTACAGCGATTTATATCAGGCGCTCCTGAACGCTCCGCGATATACGAAAAATAGGCGGATTTGAGGTGATGAATGATTTTCAAAAGTACGGAATTTAAGGTCGGTCTGTTAGTGTTAGCGGCTGCTGTCGTGTTAGTTATTCTCCTGATGAACGCTAGCAATTGGCCCTTAAGCGCTGGTAAGGAGTTGAAGTTCCATTTTGATTTTGTCAATGATATTCAAGTGGGCGCTCCGGTACATCTTGCAGGAGTTAAAATTGGCAAGGTAACTAGAGTAACTTTGCTGGAAACTGGCGATTACCAATCCAATAACGCCCATCCTGAAACTCCACACGCCGTAGAAATTAGAGCCCGCATCAACCCCCACATCGTTCTGAGAAGAGGAAGCAAAGTCACTATCTCAACTCTCGGATTTGTCGGCGAAGCGTATCTGGAAATAACCAATGGTCCTTTCAACCAACCCGAATTACCCGCTGATGAGCCGATAGTCGGCGATAATCCAGTCAGTATAGCTGAACTGCTTGAGAAGGTTCAAACAACGGTGGATATCGCGATGAAAACCGTTAAATCAGCTCAAAGCGCTTTCGCCGAGAGTCAAGATGATTTGAAAACAGGTATCGCCGATGTGAAACAGTTTATCGACCAAACAGGTCAAACGACAAAAAAAACATTGGATAATGTCAATGAATTGCTAGTGACTTTAAATCAGATTGTATCTCAAAATGGCAAACAGTTGGACGATTCTTTTCTCGCACTAAACCGGATTTTTAATCAAGTTGAGGCAGATTCTAGAGATATCAGCAAACAGATGGGAAAAATCACCCAGGAGTTGTCTTTTTTCATTGAAAAAAATGCCAGCAGTGTTGATAAGTTTGTCGCCGACGTAACGGATTTATCCGCTCAATTAAAAAACATTGCTCAAGAGTTGAATGCCGATATACCTGAATTGAAAGAAGAGTTTTCAAACCTATTAGCCCGGACGCAAGATGCCCTGGATACTGGAACGCCGAAGCTGGATAACCTACTAGATGAACTTACAAAGGCCGTTGCCACAATAAGTCAACTAATGTACCGTTTTCAACATGGCGAGGGTACAATAGCGAAATTGATTGATGACCCCAGCGGCTTCGATGAGATGCGTCAAACACTGAATAGAGCGCAGGAGACGATGGCTGAAATAAGTTCTCTCGCGCGCAAGGTAGATAAAAAAACCGATAACCTTTCGTGGCCTTTTACTTTGAAAACGCCGGACTTGTCCTACGATTACGAACTCCGCTATCGTAGCTTGTCCGAAACCTTTCGCAATGAATTTGCGCTCAAGCTATTATCGTCGAAGAATAGATTGTATCGCATGGGGTTATCTGTTCAAGGAGAGGATGTAAATTACGAATTTCAATTCGGTCAGCGTCTGGGAAACTTCACTGCAAGGGGAGGATTTATCCGCTCAAAAGTCGGCTTGGGGTTTGACTACTGGCCGTTATCCCAACGCCTGGGTTTAACCCTGGAAGGTATTAATATTACCACCAAAACACCTGAAATAAATTTTGAAGTCTTGCTGAGGTTTTTATCTAACTGGGGTATTGTTCTTGGAGCCGAATATGTCATCCCCAAGCAGAAAGATTTTGCGGATGGAGAATTTGGGTTTAATGCGGGAATCAGGGCGGCGTATTAACTTGACTTCGCCAATAATTATGTAGTGGCTACAAAAAGAAAGATTGCCTTGGGAGAAGAATAAAATGACCATCTGGGAAAGCATGGGATTTAAGGATAATCCTTATGATGCAAGATATCTCCAACCTACCGAAGAGGATTTTAGACTTTTCGTCGGAAGAGAGAATGAGGCGAGACATTTCAGAACAACCACTTCCAGTAGACGAGAGATGACAGTTATAGTTGAAGGAGATATCGGTGTCGGTAAGACTAGCTTTGTTAACGCCCAGCAATATATATCATTGCAACAGCTTGATAGTCTGTCACCCCATCTTTTGCCCTCTTTACAACCGATTCAACTCCATGAGAAGCTATCCCCGGCGGAAATAACTCTATCGGTGCTATCCACAGGTATATTTTCTCTCAGTAGGATACACGGAAGCGACGTTTTGGATAAAAATCGGACTGTTAAAAAAATTCACTTTTAAACGGGCTACTGACCTCATCTTGGATTTCAAGATGAGATATCCTTCTGAAACAAAAATTGGCGCCGCAGAGGCGATTCAGATTTTGCGAGATTTGGCTACCGATATCTTAGAAAATTTGAAGATTTGCAACTGCTCTCAAAAACGAGAGAAGGTAAGGCTTCTATTTACAAAACCTGCGGGGACGTAAACCTTATATACAGAGAGTCAAAATGATTATAAACATTTCGTTTAAGCAAGTGTATTGCATTTGCCTGGCACTACTCCGTAATATGTGAAAGGATGGAAATGTCATGCCGAAAGCAAAAACAAGATTTGTTTGTCAAGAGTGCGGAAATGTCTCTCCAAAGTGGATGGGCAAGTGTCCCGATTGTGGTAAGTGGAACAGTTTTATCGAAGAGGTAGCTCCTGTTGTCAAGCCACGCGCCAGACAGTTACCAATCAATAAAGCAGTAGCTATTCCGACACCTATAACTAAGATTACGGCAAGCGAGGAAGAGCGGCTCAAGACAGGCATTTCAGAATTCGACCGTGTGTTAGGCGGTGGTGTAGTACCTGGCTCTATCGTATTGGTCGGCGGCGACCCGGGTATCGGTAAATCCACTCTTATGCTTCAGGCTACCGAGAGACTTAGCCAAACTTATGGCACAGCGCTCTACGTTTCAGGAGAAGAATCCGCCGCGCAAACAAAGCTGCGCGCTAACCGCCTCGGTGTTTCCGCTGAAAATCTATACGTGCTATGCGAAACCAGTCTCGAAGCGATTGAAACGCATATCGAACAGCTTCGTCCCCAAATTGTCGTGATAGATTCCATTCAAACTATTTATAGTTCTGATTTGCAATCTACCCCAGGGAGTATAACCCAGATCAAATCAAGCGCCAGCCATTTGATGCTCATTGCCAAGGGGGAAAATATTCCGATTTTGTTGGTCGGGCATGTCACGAAAGGAGGTTCCCTCGCAGGGCCAAAAGTCTTAGAACACATGGTCGATACTGTCCTCTATTTTGAAGGCGAACGGCAGCACATTTATCGCATTCTTCGAGCAGTAAAAAATCGGTTTGGGTCAACAAATGAAATTGGCATTTTTGAGATGTTGGGAGACGGTTTGGCGGAAGTGAAAAATCCTTCGGAGATGTTTCTTTCTGAACGGCAAGAGGATATCTCCGGGTCTGTAGTTGTATCAAGCGTTGAAGGTACCCGCCCTTTGTTACTGGAATTACAAGCGTTGGTCGCACCGGCGAATTTCGGCGTACCGCGTAGTATGACTACAGGTGTCGATAGATACAGGCTTTCTATGCTGATAGCTGTCTTGGAAAAACGCGTCGGACTTCAAGTGCAGGATTCGGATGTTTATGTCAACATAACCGGCGGCGTCAAGGTGACAGAACCTGGCATCGATTTGGGGATTGTTATCGCTATCGCTTCCAATTATCGTGACCTACCGGTGAATTCTCAAACAGTAATCATCGGTGAAGTCGGGCTTGGCGGCGAAGTTCGCGCCGTCAGTCACGTAGAAAAACGTATTCGTGAAGCCGCGAAGCTCGGTTTTAAAAAAGCAGTATTCCCCGAATATAATAAAAAGGGATTGGAAATCAACGAAAAAATCGAGCTTGTCGGCGTTAAAAATATCTATGAAACTTTGAGCGTATTATTATGATTATTAATGACTTTCGCTTCGGGCGCGAGATAATCAGGCCATTTTTCGGGCAAGATGTTGCAAATCCTGACATTACGCAATTCTTCATGTATGATGTATTAAATGTTACGTAAAAAATTCCTCAAGAAGGGGATAAAGCTTTACTGTCATGCAAATGGCAGTAAATTATCTGGATTCATAGAAAGTTATGAGTCTTGACATAATAATTATAAATTAAAAAAGAGGTGAAAAAACTTGCAAATTTGGTTCATTCGTAGTTTATTCATTCTACTTAGCACAGTTTTAGGATATTTTTCTAATATTAGCTATGGCGTTATTGTTGGATTTGCCATTTCTGCTATCTTGGTCAGCCTCGAATATTTTTTTAAACGTTCCGTATTCAAAGATTTTCTCGCTTGTCTAATCGGGCTAATCATAGGACTTACTGTTGCCAGCTTGATTATTCATATAAGTTCGACTATAGGAATTGAAAATTCCGTTTTTGTGACTGGAACAACTTTGATTTTAAGTTATATCGGCATGATGACGGTCTATCGAAGACGGGATGAATTGAACATCCCACTGATAGGGCTACACAAAGCACAATCGAATTTACAGCAATATAATCCAAAGAGGAAAAATTGTAAGATTTTGGATACAAGCGTATTAATCGATGGTAGAATTTCAGATATCTGTCAGACTGGGTTTATTGAAGGGACGTTATTAGTCCCGCGGTTCATTTTGAGGGAACTGCAGTATATAGCTGATTCTACAAACGGTCTTAGGCGTAATAAGGGACGTAGAGGTTTCAAAGTTTTGGATATGATACAAAACGCACCTGATATCGAGATGGAGATTACCGAAGAGGATTTTCCCGATATCGAAGATGTTGATGCCAAGATTATCCAGCTAGCCAAAGAACAAAATGCTAAAGTGATAACCAATGATTTCAATCTGAATCAAGTTGCGGAACTTCAAGGAGTAGCGGTTTTAAACATCAATGAACTTGCAGATTCTGTTAAGCCGATGGTTTTACCTGGTGAAATAATGAGTGTACGAGTGATTAGAGAAGGTAAAGAATCTAATCAAGGCGTTGCTTATTTGGATGATGGAACAATGGTTATTGTTGAGGAAGGCAGAAGATACGTCGGACAATCTATTCAAGTCATAGTGACTACTGTTTTGCAAACTAACGCCGGCAGGATGATTTTCACGAGGAAAAAAGGCGATGAAACGGAAAACGGTGAATATGAAGATATCCGCAGTTATTCCCGCGGCTGGCAGCGGAGCAAGAATGGGCCTCGATATTAAAAAACCGTATCTGAAAATCGGCTCACCCCCCTACCCTCCTATGCAAAAAACAACGCACGCCTTCGGCTTAGCGCAAAAAGCCCTGCCCTTGAACGCAGTGAAGGGAACGG
>DTYX01000207.1 GCA_012961655.1 Candidatus Poribacteria bacterium | reverse complement strand
TTTTCTCTCTTTGGTGAATCAACTTATCGTTTCACGACCGAGGGAGACGCGGATTACCGCCGAGGAAACCTGTTTTCTTACCGGAGCGGCGCTTTCTACTTCCGTTAATTTTGTAGTTCTCTTTTCTAAATTTGTTCTCTTCGCTCTACAAAATCTATGCAAACACCCACCGAAAAGATGCGAAAGGTGGAAGTCAGAAGAGTTACCTGCCTGGGTGTCCACACGCGGGCAGGCGCTTGCACAGGTAGGCGTTAATGCAGAAACTTCCGCTACTTTTCGTGAACCACATTCCAGTTTACCTCAATTCCGCATTAGGTTGACTGTGACTATTCCGGCTTACCGATACGCTATCAGAGAGCCTTAATTGATGGTAAGATTGGAGTCAAATTTTTCTCTTTACAATCTGCATCAACGGATGTATAATAATCCCTGGTTAGTATTAACCTGTAAAAAGTTAGTTTGGGGTGTGGTAGTCTCTGAACCGCAAAATATTCTGTGAAAAGGTATAGATGCGAGTGATTAGTGAAATGTGGCAAAAGTAATTATGAATTTAAGTCTTTAACTTTTGTGGCATCCTGTTTTTTTCAATTCGTAATTCGTAATTACTTATACCATAACCGTTGTCGATTTCAATTGTATGTATGGGAGGAAAGGGGCTATGGGCGCGGGACAAAGGTCTGATGAAGAGTTGATGTCTCAATATCAAAACGGCGATATGAACGCCTTCAATCTGCTCTATCTTAGATACGAAAAGAAAATCTACAATTACTTTCTCAGATATCTTAGTAATCCAGAGCGAAGCGCTGAACTCTTTCAAGAGGCATTTCTGAAACTCCATCGGTATCGCGACAGATATGACCCCAAGTTGCCTTTCCACGGATGGATTTTTACGATAGCCAGCAACATTGCCAAAAACGAATTTAAGCGGATTGCGAGAGCTAAGGAGATTTTCGACAATGAAGAGGTCGATTATGAGATTGCTGAAGATGTCCGAGTAGAAAATCCTGAAGATTCCCTTGAGAGGAAGGAACTTTCCGATAAAATAAAGGAAGCCCTTCAATCCCTGCCGGAAAGTCAACGGGAGGTCATCATCTTGAGCAAATATCAGGAGTTCAGTTATGCTCAGATAGCGAAGATAACCGACAGTTCCGTTGGCGCTGTGAAACAGAGAGCTCATAGGGGTTTTGCCAACTTGCGGGAGAAGCTCAAAGGATGGTTCAATCAAGGATAGGATGGTGAATGAAGCATGGAAAGCTGCAAAGAGACACAGGAGAAACTCTTGGATTTCATATCAAATAATCTTCCCACTTCGGAGGCGCAGGTTCTTGCTGCGCATCTTTCTGATTGCCAGCAGTGCGCGCAAGAGAAAGAAGCGATGGAAGATATCTGGAATGCGCTTTCAAGCTTAGAGGAGATGGATGTTCCACCAACGCTTCGAGAAGAGACTCTGGGGTGGATATATTCGTTCTCGGACAAAAAAGGTCGGTGGGCTTCATTCGCTGGAAGATTCGCGCCCTTGAGCTTAGGACGCGTACTGGCTGCTATAATTTTCGGCATCGTCATGATTTTGCTTTACGGATTCATTTTGACTCAAAAGGTTAATTTAGGACATCTGACTGCGGGGAAACTTTTGACCATCGTAGTCATTTGGAGCGGACTTCTTATCTCCGCCTTTAGCTTTCTTTTTTCAGGCCCTTCAATCAACAGAGCTAACCTCAGATTCGCAGCTGCCGTTGGGATAGCAGCTACGGGCGTGACAATGGTCGGCGCCCTCTTTTGCCCAGAGGCGACACTTTTCCAGATGTGGATGAGTTCAAAGATGGGCGCTTCTATCGCAAAAATGACAGGGAATGCTTTCAGCCATCTCGTCTTCGGAATCGTGTATGGCTTCTTGCCGGCCATATTTT
>DTYX01000206.1 GCA_012961655.1 Candidatus Poribacteria bacterium | reverse complement strand
GTTTGTAGTAGCGCAATTGATTGCGCGTCAAAAAACGGCAATGAATTGCCTTACTACAAACCAATCATAATTTATTTAACAGTGCCGCTTCATAGGCTTCAGCAGGTGTAGGGATCGGTTGCTGGAGATAGTCGTAGAACGGGTCATGTTGCATTGTTTCCCACGATAGCGTTTCATGATACTGACTCATCCAACGTTTGCTTAGATTTTCAGCAATTGTCCGCAGCCATCCAGCAAATTTCTCCTTCACCTCACATCAACTCGCAAAAACGTGATAACCGCTGCCAAAAAACAGTAGTATGTTCAGCCCTACTAACAGCCCTATGTCCCAAAAAGATTTTTGAAACGCCGTTTCAAGTGGATTGCTATATTTCGCTTTTCACGTTTCACGAAGAATTTCATTGCTGATGTTTCACCAAAATGTTATCATAAAAGTAAAGGGTAAAATGGCAGTTCAAAATTCAACACCCTTTTAGCGAGAAAGTATTTAAAGCTGATGGTGGTCGCATCAGGCGCAAGCGGCTTATCAAGATGAAGCGTCTCCGCTGTTTTTTCTCTGAGCGTCCAGCCCCATCCAGTCACATGATATTCATTGGAAAGATTATCCCTGACGCGGGTAATGCCGACATATTGCGAATTCGCCCGTTCATTCAGTTGAATGCGAATCAGGTGGGATTTGCCATTCTCATCGGGCGGTTGAACGCCGTTGTATGTGATAGTTACGCCGTCTAAGTTTTTCACAATACCCTCTTCGTCGAGTTTGATATCCTCAAAGAGAATAAAATCGCAATCGTCTTCGCTGCCGTTGGCGATTTTGTGGTGTAGGGTGATAGACTGCCCATCTCGAATTACGAATTTAGTGCCAACGGTGAAGTCGTTAGAGGTACAACTTCTTCCGAATAACAACGTTAACTGAAAATTACCTTGATACGCGAAGGCCTGAAAATCGATATTCACGCATCACGTATCACGTTTCACGCATCAATCGGTATAAATTGCTGTCACAAATTTTATGTTACATCAGAGGTGTATAAATGCAAGATGAGAAAGAAATCCTTAGAGTCATAGAAAGACATAAAGCGTTTTGGGAAATGGAGGAAGTCAAAAAGCCGCTGATGAGCTTGGGACGTTACAATCCGCTACGCAGAAGCGGGCCGTTAGAGGAGGCTGTATACATAACTCCGAATGAAATAGGCGCCCAGCGATATGTTGGAGATGGGCCGGCGTCAGCGGTTAGCGGAGACTTCATGCACGGCGCTGGGCCTCCTGGATTCTGCTGGATGGAAGCTATCATGGGTTGTCGTATTCTCATCAGCGTCGGTAGTGTATGGTCGGAACCATTTCTGAATGATTGGAATGATTTAGAAGCTATTAAGCCATCTCAGGACAATCCATGGTTGGCGAAATTATTGGAAATCACTCGATTGCTAGCTGAAAAAGCAGAGGGACGCTATCCAATTACGCAGCCGCTTTTTCGCGGTCCCATCGATATGGCAGCGGCGGTTTTGGGAGACGAGCGAACATGCTTCGCTGTCTACGATTCGCCCAACGAGTTCCGACGCCTGCTTGAAATATGTACCGATACATTTATCGAAGTGGCTAAAGCGCGCTTGGAACTTTCACCGCTCTTTTACGGCGGCTACCTTTCAGGCTATTCCATCTGGGCGCCAGGAACTGTCATCAGGACACAGGCTGATAACTCCGCGCTGCTTTCGCCTTCAACGTACAAGGAATTTCTGCTGCCGTGCGATGAACAGATATTCGACAGCTTCGACTATCCATTGATTCATCTGCATTCAGGATGTCTGCATACCGTCGATGTGCTACTTGAGGCGGAGAAACTCAGGGCGATTCAGGTGAGTTTGGATTATCCCGCAGGCCTTTCCGCCGCGGAAAGTCTCCCAATTTTAAAAAAGATTAATGAACGAAAACCATTGATTCTCACTGGTCCAGTCACTGAAAGTGAGTTGAATCAATTGCTGGAAACACTATCACCGCGCGGGCTGTGCCTGATGCTTTCTGTGCGTCATGAAGATGATTAAATCGAATGACGGGTTACGAATTATCCCACTGATGTTCGCGAGGGTTTCCCGGTCAATGTGGTATAACGGAATGAGTTTTCCAAAGTACTGATACCACCAACTTAAGCGCTGATTTCGGTAATCTCAATAATCAGCGTCGTCTGATAATCAGCGGCTCTAAAAACGAGGTGAATGGACAAATGGCTAAAAAGCATGATAAAACCCAAAAGGTTTTGGGACTTTCAAAGCTGCTGGAAGGATTTGAATATATTCCAGGGAAAGTTAACGCCAGAATCGTTAAAGAACACGATGGCAGAGATGTTCTACAAATCAGAGACCCCACTGGACTACACCAGTACGAAGTCGATGGCAATCCGTTGGGAATAACCGTGGACAAAAGATTTGAATCATACCTCGATTACCTAGAACATCTTCTTAATGAATATATAAAGGAAAAAGGCAGCGATGAAGGATTTTATGTTAAGCCGGCTTTTTGTGAAGTGTTAAGGATTGAAGGACTGCAATATTATGAAAGATATTTAAGCTTTTTCGTATTAGAAGATTTTGAAAAATCAGCTAAGGATAGCGATAGAAATCTAAGATTATTCAGTATTATGGAAAAGTACGCGCCCGAAGCTTATAAAAAGTATTTTGAGCAGTACAAATCATATATCCTCTCTTATAATACAAGGGCGAAATGTCTAAAACAGGTGAAAGATGGCGACCGAGAAAAAGCTCAACAAATTGCAGAAGATGGTTTGAAAAAGATAGAAGAATTTTTTGCGACGCACAATATTGAAGGCGGCCATCTTAAAGATACAAATTATATAATATTATCCAATCTCAGGGATAACATCGAGAAGGGGCTATCTTATCAAGAGTTGATGAAGCATCCGGGGCTGGAAGAGACAATTCAGGAGATACAGATGAGACTAAATTTGGAAAGTCTTTCTGATGATGAGCTCGAGCAATATAAAGTGTGAAATCTTATTTAAGTTACAAGGTTTCAGATGCTTAACTTAATGCGTATGGTTGACCTGCGTGAATTCGAGCGAGCGCTGACCGCGCTGCGCAAGCGGGCGATTTGATGACAGCTTTCAACCTCTGGAAATTCGCCGATGAGCTCTACCGCGGCGAGCTGTTAGCGGATTG
>DTYX01000205.1 GCA_012961655.1 Candidatus Poribacteria bacterium | reverse complement strand
GAGGCAACCAGAATGTTAAGATGGATGTTTTTAATGTTAAGCATTATATTTTTGAGTGGATTCTGGTGTGTAAATGAAGCACTATCAGTTGATAGAAGTGACCTTGTGGCTTATTGGTCCTTTGATAAAGGCTCCGGTAAAACGGTAACCGATGACAGTGATAATGGACATGAGGGCACAATTACTGATGCGGATTGGGTAAAAGTGGGATGTTATTCAAAGGTGGAGCGCTTTTGTCGATGTCGCTTCTGATGAGAATTTAGACCCACAAGAAGATGACTGGACAATCGAACTCTGGCTAAAACGCGCTGAAAGCGCCAATGACAACTGGCAAGTTATGGTGACGAACTATGATATCCCGCCTGGATGGATTGGATATCGACTCGACCTTGGACCAGGGAACATCGTCAACTTCATTTTTGGTACGGGTGAAGCCGCCAAAATTGAGCTTAAAACAGCCAAGAATATCAAGGACACCGATTGGCATCATCTGGCAGCCGTAGCGGATAGGGATGGTGACGCTGTAGTTTACATCGATGGCGAACCCGACAAAACCAAAATGAGTATCAAACACATCAAGGGCAAAAAGGTAACAGCGGAGCACAATCTTGAAATCGGACGATGTTACTGGTGCGGCGGTGGCGCTACACTCGGGTTCGATGGTATTCTGGATGAAATCAAGTTGTGGCGTGCAGCACTGACGCAAGCGGAAGTGCAGTTGTCTATGATTGGCAAACTAGGGCCCTAAATTAGAATTGAAATTTTCCATCATAATGGTGTGTGAGACATAAACGTAATGCGTAATGTGTAATGCGTGAATATCATTTTCTAATGTCCTACTTATACGGGAATAAGCAATCCTAAATCAGTATGAGTTGCTACTCCGAATATCAGGACTGTCGTAGAGAAGGAGATGCTTTGATGCAAGTAGGTTCTCAGTTTAACGGTCACACAGGGCCGCTGCGATTCAGCGCGTTTGTGCCAGCGCAAGCGGTAAATCAATACCTTTCAGAGTCTGCGGGTCAGCGCGAGGCGCTGGAACTATTTCAGACGAACAAGATTAGCAAGGTCTATCTGGATTGCTTGAGAGGCGGACATTTCCCCGGAGAGGATGTATTAATAACGGCTCGCGATCTCTTCATAGAAAACGGTCTAAAAGTATCCGCGGGATTGACGCCAACGCGCGGAACGGGAAAAGCGTCTACCCACGGACGCTGGTGGCTCTGTTATACGAATAAAAGGACCCAAGAGGAACTTGAACAAGTTGTGCGTCGAACCGCGCTCCTTTTCGATGAAATCATTGTTGATGATTTCCTTTGCACCCATTGCCAATGTGCTGAATGCCGCGCTGGACGCGGTGAGCGTAGTTGGAGCGAATACTACCGCGACCTGCTGGTCAAAGTTGCCCAGGACTGTATTATTGCACCCAGTAAAGCCGAAAATCCTCGGATAAGAGTTATCATCAAGTATCCGCAGTGGTACGACCGCTTTCACGCTTTTGGTTACGATGTTCGGCAGCATCCTCGTCAGTTCGACGAAGTGTGGGTGGGAACCGAGATACGCGACCCTCGCGTGGAATATGTCCACCAGTATCAGGCATTTGCTAACTACCGATGGCTGGCTTCTATTTCGGGGGAAAAGATAGGCGGCGCCTGGTTCGATTTTATCAACTGCTATCCAGAGATTTATGTGGAACAGGCGGTACAAAGTATATTGGCGGGGGCGCGTGAGTTGGTACGATTTCACTATGAGCCAGACCTCTACTCACCTGAAAATCCGAATACACGAGTGCTACTAAATATGATACCTCAGTTAGAAGAACTGGTGGGTTTGCTGGATGGCTGTGTTCCACAAGGAATTGCTTTCTATAAACCGCCCGACACCGACGGCGAAGACGAAGCGTACCTTTCGGATTATCTGGGCATGCTTGGTTTACCGATGGTTCCGTATCATGTATTTCCTCACGACGCCCAAGCAGTCTGTTTGCCGCTGCAGGCCGCTGCCGACCTGGATGTAGTGGATAACGCGCTCACCTTGGCAGCGAAAGGGACAACTATCATGCTCACCCCCGGGTTTCTGGAAAAGCTGGCGGGCGACGAGCGTCTTCTCAGACTCGCGGGCTACGCCAACCCTCCTGTTACTGCCGCAGACCTGTGGACATTTCGATTCTCAGTCCAGCAGGCTCCAGCACCAGCGGAATCGCACATTCATTTCGGCGCAAATCTTCATCCAGTATCGGCTGAAGTTTTGGCGACTGGAATTCATCCGTCTGGAAATTTTCCCGTATTGACACGCAACAAATATGAAAATGGCAAAGTGCTCGTATTTAATGCCAAAACCTTCCGTTATTCAGAAGGTTCCGGCCGTGTAACGGTGGCAGAGCCGGTGTCGCTACCGAAGCTACCGCAAAAGGTAGTGGATATACTACGCGCGGAGATGCTCTCGAACTTTCCCGTGGATGTACAAGCGCCATCACGCGTCGGTGTTTACTGGTATTCTAACCGGTTGATTTTGACTAACTTTAACGACCAATCGGTGGAGGCGACGGTCTCCCTAAAACCGAGCCGTACTGGACCCGCTGAAGATGCTGTAAGCCATCGAATGCTTGGCGACTGGTTAGATGGGAAACTGACCTTCGGGATTCCAGGGCGGCGGTTTGCCGTTATCTGAAGATTTAGAGCCTGTCCAGAAATTCTTAACGATGCCCTTTATGCTCGAACATAATGCAACTATGATTGATTTTACAGATAAACACTAAGCGATATGTCGAAATCTGAATTTCGACCTACATATTATACAAGACTCCTAATGAAACCCACGTATTATAAGGAGGACGCGGCTAAACATCCACGATTTTCCGGACGGCCTCTTAATAGATGAAGAATGACGTCAAGTTAAAAACAGAGTTGTTCTGGTAAAAAAGCGAGAAGGATAGGAGAATTAAAAGATGAAGATTACCGACATTAAGATGACACCGCCATTGGGCAAGCAGAACCGCAACTGGGTTCTACTGAAGATTTTCACCGATGAGGGGATTGTGGGCTTGGGAGAGGGGCTCGGTACATCTGTTGGCCAGTTGAAAAATATCCTCATCGGCAAGAACCCAATGAATATCAACAAACTTCATTACGACCACTTGTGGGGCATGAAAGGCGCTGGCGCGGGCGTTGAGATTGCCCTCTGGGACATCAAAAGCAAGGCGCTGGGCATCCCTATGCACGAACTGTTAGGCGGCAAAATCCGTGACAGGATTCGGATGTACTGCGATTGTCATTCAGGGACATTTTGGACTGCTGAAGACTATTCTCGCCGCTGGCGCGAGGTGCGCGAAACTGGTGTACTGCATGCTGTCTATGAGCCTGACGCTTATGTTGAGCGGGCAAAACAGGTCGCGGCCGAGGGGTTCACCGCTATCAAGTTCGATGTGGACGTGGCTAATCCATGGAAAATGGATGTTTACGACCGTTCGATTAGCCGCAAAGAGCACGAGCACATCATAACCATCGTGGAGAAAGTGCGGGAAGTCATCGGCCCCTACGTGGACCTGGCGATAGACCTGCACGGCTCTTTCAATCTGGCTGATGCCTTGCGTATTTGCAAAGACGTAGAACATCTGGACTTGCTGTGGTTGGAGGACCCTATACGCTGGGAGTGGGGCAATGTAGATGCGCTTGCCAAAATTTGTATGCAGACTGAGACGCCAATCTGCACCGGCGAGATTTTTTATGGCGCTAAGATGTTTCGCGAGTTGCTGGAGAAACAGGCTTGCGACCTGTTAGAGCCAGATATCCCTCGCAGCGGCGGGGCGATTGAGATTCGGCGCATCGCTGAATTAGCCGAGATGTATTATATGTCCATCGCACCGCACAATATGGCCAGCGCTATCACAGCTATCGCCGCAGCCCACATCTGTTCCACTATCCCCAACTTCCTTGCGTTGGAATATCACTCGCACAATATCCCGCTGTGGAGCAAGATGTTAAATCTGAAAGACCCTATTCGGGATGGCTACATAACCGTTCCCGATGGACCGGGACTGGGAATTGAATTAGATGAGGAAGAAATCGCTTCCCACTTGCCGGTGGATATACCGCTGTGGTCTTAGCGTCAATAAAGAAGTTTGCACTGACAAGGAGAATATTATGGTACAGGAAATTCCCTAAGCAAAATAAATTGGCAAAAAACGTCTCGCTAAAATTGCGGATAAAAGAACTGGTTATTGGTGATTGGTTATTGGTGAGAAGCTAGTCCCTTTTGCAAGCTACGTAGCGTAGACCTCCAGTCGGTGCATTGGACGGAGGGATTTTGGGCTGACCGCTTTAGGCAGTGCCGCGAAGTTACCCTTCCTCACTTGTGGAATACGTTGAGCGACCCAGAACGAGGACATGCTCTGACAAATCTACGCATCGCCGCGGGACTCGAAGAGGGCGAATTCGCGGGTACACATTGGCAAGACGAATTGGTATACAAATGGCTTGAAGCGGCTGTAAGTATCTACGGCGTCACGGGAGATGAAACCCTGGACAGTCAGATGGACGAAGTTATCCAAATCATCGCTCAAGCACAACAGCCAGACGGTTACATCGCCACCCAGATTACCGCGCGCGGCTGGAAACGTTTTCAGGACATTCGCCACCATGAACTGTATGTCATGGGGCATCTCATTACCGCGGCGTGCATCCATCACCGCATCACAGGCAAGTCAAACTTCCTGGATATTGCACGCAAGGCTGCCGACTGTAATACCTTCAAGAATCGAACCCCCGAACTTGCCCATTTTCCTTTCAATCCAACTATCATTATGTTGTCGGGCATGCGGTCCTGTTCACCTACTTGTACGCCGGCGCGGCGGATGCTAGCT
>DTYX01000204.1 GCA_012961655.1 Candidatus Poribacteria bacterium | reverse complement strand
TGAGATATCGAAAGCGACGATTTTGCCCTGATTTTGCATAATCTGAGCCATGTGCGTAGTTTTGCCGCCTGGGGCAGCGCATACATCTATGATGAATTCATTCGGTTGAGGGTCGAGGAGATGCGTCGCTAACATCGAACTTTCATCCTGAACCTGAAACCAGCCGCGTTTGTACGCGGACAGTTGAGTCAATGTCGGATATCTTTTCAATCGTAAACCTTCCGGGGCAATAACGCTATAACTGACCTCAACGCCCTCCTGCTTCAGAAGTTCGGCCAAAGCGTCGCGATTTGTTTTAAGCGTATTTGTCCTCACGCACAAAGGGGCGACTTGATTGCTCGCTTCACAGGATGCAATTACCCAATTGACGCCGTGCCGTTTAACCCACCTTGCGACCATCCATTTAGGATATGAATATCTTAATGATAAATACTGAATCGGATTTTCATCCCTGTTTGGATATTTAATCTCCGCTTGATTTCGTTGAATCGCTCGTAGAATAGCATTGACAAAATTTTTCCTTCCACGATGTGGTTTTGCTAACTCGACCGCTTCGTTGATAGCAGCGTAAGGTGGAATTTTGTCCGTGATTATCAATTGATACGCGCCGAGTCGAAGAATATTCAATGTGAGATTATCGAACTTCCTGCTCGAGCGCGCAAAGATTTTTATGATATAATCCAATCTGCCACGCCAACGCAACACACCGTAAACTAATTCGGTCAGCAACGCTTTATCGACATCCTGAAGTCGCTCCTTGCGAATAGTTCTATCTAAAATCCCACTGACATCTGATTTCCCCTCTTCCCAACTCAACAATATTTCTAATGCAAGTTTACGAACTGATTTTGGGTTCATTTAAAAAGTATATCTAATTTAACGGATGGCGTCAAGGGTAAATCAATGCAAAAATAAACTTGCACTTTTACTTGCCATCAAGTATACTGATAAATAGTGTGATAAATTATTTTCCAGTTTTCATCCGACCCTACTGGCCCGTGGAAAATGCGGGTTATAGAAGATCGAATCAGCAAAACACAAGCTGATACTTGAAAGAATTGAGAGGAGGATTATATGAATTTTCCCGAAAAAAGAAGTGCATCACAATCAAACGAGCTTCTGATTGGATGGGCTTCAAAGGATATAACACCGACGAACGCAGTTGCACTGGCGGGACAATTTCACGTGCGGATTTCAAAGTCTGTACACGACCCAATAACGGCGACTGCGCTGGCAATTGAAGCAAGAGGGGAAAATGGTGAGCTGGAGCAAGCCATTATGGTTTCATGTGACCTTGTAGCGATAAGGGAAGGGGTACAAGATAAGTTAAGAGAGATGCTGAAACCCAAATTACCTGAGTTCGATATAAAGAAATTATTTCTTAATGCGACCCACACACATACTGCGCCAGAAATGTTAGAAGGTGTGTATCCTCCACAAGATAAAGAAGTCGTGACGCCAACTGAATATACTGACTTCCTTCTAAGTCGTGTATCCGATGCTGTGACTGAAGCGTGGGATAACCGTAAACCCGGAGGTGTAAGTTGGGCATTAGGCCACGCAGTTGTGGGACATAATAGGAGAGCAGTCTACTCTGATGGTTCTGCTCAGATGTATGGTCCTACAGATAGAGAAGATTTTGAGTGTATCGAAGGTTATGAAGACCACGGGATAGACATGCTCTTTTTCTGGAACGATGAACAAGAACCTACGGGAATAGTCATCAACTTGGCTTGTCCTTCTCAGGTGACTGAAGGGGAGTATTATATTTCAGCAGACTTCTGGCATGAAGTAAGAACAGAGCTTTCAAAGAGATATTCGAATAATCTTTTTATATTGCCCCAATGTGCTGCCGCGGGCGACCAATCCCCTCATTTCCTACTAAATGGACGGGCCGAAGAGAATATGCGAAAAAGAAAGGGCGTTTCCGAGAGGGAAGAGATATCCCTAAAAATTGCGAATGCTGTCGATTATGTATTTCCACTTGCTAAGAGCGCCATACGAAAAGATGTGCCTTTCAAACACATTGTAAGAAAGATTAAACTCCCTGTGAGAAAGGTGACTGAAAAGGAATTAGAGCATGCAAAGTCAGAATATAATCGCTTAACGCAAAAACAGCCAATTGATAGCCAATCCAGAGATTTTAGCATTTTGAAACGCAATAAAAGCGTGATAGACAGATATGAACTGCAAGAAAAACATCCATTTCATCAGATAGAGTTTCATGTCATTAGGCTTGGAGATATCGCTATTGCCACGAATCCATTTGAACTGTTTCTCGATTTTGGATTGCGCATTAAGGCTCGAAGTTGCTCCTTGCAGACTTTTATCGTTCAATTAGCATGTTCTTGTGATGGCTATTTACCAACGGCTAAAGCCCTCGCAGGAGGAGGCTATGGGGCAGAGGTTGTAAGTAACAAGGTTGGGCCCAAAGGAGGACAAGAGCTTGTTAATCAAACTGTTAAAACGATAAAATGCTTATTTACCTAGATTTAAGCCAAACAGCGCTATAAGGTGAGACTCTGGAAGTACCGGATTGGGGAGACGCACCTGAATAATCTGTTAATCACCAAGGGAATTATAACGACCAAAGTTAGGCGAATTTCCTATCTGCTCATATGACAAATCAGGAAGATTTGCCTGTTGACGGGCGTGCTCAATGGTCAATGCACTACTACCGTTTTCTGCACATTCAGTTCTTCATCCAGCAAAACGATATCACCCTGCTTACCAACTTCGATACTGCCGAATTTATCATCAACGCCGAGAATGCGCGCCGGTGTGAGACTTGCCATTTTCACTGCGTCTTCCAGAGAAACACCTAAAATATCCCGCATCACTTTTATCATATCGTTCATACGAACGACGCTGCTGGCATAACCTGAACCATCGGGCATTTTAGCTTCTCCATTTTTGACGACTGCCTCTGTTCCATCTTTGGCGCCGAAGGTGTAGATGCCATCCGGCATTCCAGCGCCCCGCATTGCGTCAGTGACGAGAGCAACGCCGTCTGCGGTTTTACATTTGATGGCGAACTTGATTAACTCAGACGGCAGATGTTTGCCATCGGCGATGACCTCGGTGGTTAATTCATCCATCAATAGGGCTGATTCGACGACGCCGCCCTGCCGGTTCGCCCCTTCACGTATAATTGATGACATCGCGCAGTACAGATGAGTGGTATGTTTGGCGCCTCGCGATACCGCTTCAGCCATCTGTGTATAACTCGCTTCGGAGTGGCCACAACTCGCGATAATTCCGTGTTCGGTAAGTTCTTCTATCAGTTGCAGCGCGCCTGGGATTTCCGGCGCTATAGTCATGGAACAAATCATATCATCATGTTCTAGAAGCTGTCGGTATTCTTCAGGCTCCGGATTTCTGACGAAGCGTTCTAAATGACATCCCTTTTTGCTCAGATT
>DTYX01000203.1 GCA_012961655.1 Candidatus Poribacteria bacterium | reverse complement strand
GAGCGGTTGCTTCTCACTTCATCAGAAATCGGAAATTGCAATCCTAATTCGGTATAAGTGGGCATCTACCTTAATCCCTCCTGAAACTATTTTTTTGAAAGGCGATAAAGACCACACTTTGAGTTTGGACATCTGATGGGTTGTCCAGGTTGGGTATCAAATACTTGTAAACCGCACTCAATGCAAAAGACAATCCTTTCCTTAACATTACTCTCTTTATCGCTGTTACCGACAATAGTTCGGATATTTCTCAAAACTTTTGCTCTAGACATATTCAACCGTTTCTCTATTTTTTCAAAGATATTGACAATTTCCCGTATATCTTCTATAATACTTTGACTCTTCAATAGGATTAGGAGGCTATCTAGTGGTTTACGAGGTAAACCACTGAGCAGAGCGAACATGAAAATTACAATTCTCGGTTCAGGTACTTCGACAGGTGTACCGGAATATAAATGTGATTGCGAGACTTGTGAAGATGCTCGAATCTTTGACTCTAAAAATCGTAGAACGAGAGCTTCGATTCATATCGAGGATAATGGACATCATCTCCAATTTGATGTAGGACCGAATTTTATCGACCAAATAGATAGAAACAAGATTTCCTGGATTGATGCTGTGTTGTTCACTCATTGCCACGCCGACCACATCAGCGGCGTAAATGACCTGGTGATGCCGTGCCGAAAGCAGAAGATGGATATGCCTATCTATGGCTCCGATGAAGTGATGAACATTTTGCAGAGAAATAATGATTATATGTTTGATAAAAACAGATTTCAAGGCGGTGGCATCGGACATTTGATTCCCCATTCTATCGAGTCAAAATTTAAGTTATGCGGTTTCGATCTTACACCAATCCACGTCGAACATGCCGCCGTGGTTACCTTTGGTTATCGCATTAACAATGTGGCATATATTCCTGATGTCAAAAGGATTCCCGAAGAATCGAAGGCGCTGCTTCATAATTTGGATGTCTTGATCTTGGACGCTCTCAGTTTTAACCCTAAGCATCCAACTCACTTGTCAGTAGGTGAAGCCATAGATATCGTAAATGAGTTAAATCCCAAGCAAGCGTATTTTACTCATATTATGCATCGCCTTGACCATAGGCATTTTCGAGAACAGTCCGAAGAGCAGGGTATTACTACCCCCCAAAATACCTCTTTAGCGTATGATGGACAGGTCATCGAGATATGAGGCAAGTTGACGGGAAAATTACAAATTCTTCTCAGAGCAAATTTCTACTGTTTTAACTCTTTAATACGCACATGAGCAGAAAAAATGCAGTATTCCTAATCTTGCTTGCCTGCCTGATTATTGGCTGTGAAGATTTACCGAACAGGATAAACAGAGGCAATAGATACTATAATCTAAGAAGATATGATTTTGCTCTGCAGCAATACGAATCTGCGGTACAAAAGTTTCCGGAATCTGATATAGCTCACTATGATTTGGGAAATGCGCTTTATAAGAGCGGAAAGTTTACCCAAGCTGCTGAGGAATATAGACGGGCGCTTGCTACCGAGAACCGAGTTCTGCGGCAAAAAGCGTACTATAATTTGGGGAACACCTACTTGCAATTAGGTGACCTAAAATATGCCATCGACTCATACAAAAACGCGCTTGAGCTTAACCACAGGGATTTTGACGCCAAATATAACTTGGAATTTGCGTTGGAACAATTGAAAAAGCGACAATTACAACAGGAATATCAATCAGGTCCGTCCTCGAACAAAGTTAAGGGACAGGCTGGACAGTCTAATCGGGACAAATTATCTCAAACTGAAAAACCCCCGGCGAAAAAAAGCGGAGAATCGCTGGAGAAACAGGGCCGGCAAAGCGAAACTGAACTGAATAAGATGTCCGAAGAAGATGTCATGAGAATGCTAGAGGCGTTGAGAGGCGACGAAAAAAATCTGCAGGTTTTGCAATTGCTGCGGAGAATCCCAAAGAAGAGAGTTCAAGTTGAAAAAGATTGGTAGAGACACTTAAAAAGCGTAATACGTAATGCGTAAAGCGTAAAAATTACGTATTACGTTTTACGTTTCACATCAGCTTATTGCCGCAGTGGATGCAATATTTGGCGTTAAGCGCCACTGGCTGCCGGCAATTGGGGCAAGGGTGGCTATCATCGGACAATGGCGTCCCACAGTTTGTACAGTATGGTATGCGCGCTTGGTTGGTCGTGCGACAGCGAGGACATGAAATAGTTTTTGTTACTTTTTTAGCTTCCAGATCTTTTTTGAGTTCATCCGCGGAACGGTATCTATCGGCGGGGAATCGCGAAAGATTAATCGCAATTATCTCGTCCAACCATTCGGGCATTTTGCTATTGACAGAACGCAATCGCGGGGTAATTGTGCTCTCAGGCCATTGGTTTGTCAGGAGATGAAACATCGTCGCCGCGAGCGCAAATAGGTCGCTTCTCGGCTCCGTTTTGCCTGTGGTCATCTCCTCCGGCATATACGCTTGTGTGCCGATGCCAGCAGTCAAACGACTTAGTTTCGGGTCTATTTCGCGTGCAATGCCAAAGTCCACCAGGACAAGTCGGGTACCATCTTGAGTGAGCATGAGATTTTCAGGTTTGAGGTCACGATAGACGATTGGTGGCTTCTGATTATGTAGAAAACTCAGAACCTCGCAGATTTGAACCCCCCAGTCTACGACTTGAGCGACGGGAAACGGTTTTTTCTTCGCTTCCATTAGTTGCAATAGGTTGGTGCCATTGACAAATTCCATCGCAAAGTACGGTTTTCCATCCGCTTCAAAATACTCGATAAATCGCGGCACAACTCTCAAAAGATTGAGTTGCTCGAGGATTTGCGCCTCGCGCTTGAACATCTGAATGTATTTCGGTAAATTAGCGGGCTTTTGGTCCTGGGGCGAACATTCTTTGAGCGCGACAGGGGTATTTCTCATCTTCGTATCAATAGCTTTGTAAATAGCCCCCATACCGCCGCGGCTGAGAAATTGCTCTATTCGGTAACGTGAATTGAGAACAACGCCTGATGAAAGCGGAAAAGGCGATTTACACCGAACACAGATTCGACTTCCCAAGGGACTGGCAGTATGACAAATTGGGCAGATAACCATCTGTTGTCCGGTCTGCCTCCTGCGCGGGCGCACTTTGGCTTGACGCCGGGTCAACTCCGCGCCACAGTCATCGCAAAATTGATTCTGGGGTGAGTTTTGAACGCCGCAATTGGGACATTTTGGCATTTTGTACCTCCCTGAAACCGGAATTTATTCTTTTCCGATACTCAGTAGTTGAGAATTTCCACACACGGACCAACAATTGCTTTTTGGCTTTGGAAGAATGAGAAAATGGAAGGATGTCGTCTCTTTCATCCTTTCAATTTTCATCCGTGGCTTACTTTTCTCAAGTGCTGATACTCCTTAGCGATGCTCAACTCAAGGTAAACTTGAGATGCACTCTGCCCAAAATGATAACGTCTCCATCATTTAGCTCGCGCGGCTGCCCAACTTGTAGAAACGGCTCGCGATTGATAGAGACTTTGTTAGTGCTGCCCAAGTCTTCAATCATATATCTTCCATTTTCAAACGTAATAGCCGCGTGTTGTCGGGAGACCGAAGGCTGCGACAAGGAGGCTTCTTGTTCAGTGAGGTCAATATCGACTGGTCGCCCGTCTGGGTCTGTTCTGCCGATGACATGCAAACCCTCGAATACAATTGGAAACTCTTCCCCGGTCTTCTCGCCGCGGAGAACGGTCAATTTAGCCGTCGGCATCTGCGCCGCTGGTTGGACTGCCGCTTCTTGAGCGGGCGTCTCTAAAGCGCCTGTTCCTTGCGCCGGCGGTGTAACAATGGGCGCATATTCCGCCGATTCCATATCGGTCGGGTCAATGATGTTCTCTACTTCGTCATCAAGTTGAGCTGGAATCCCCTGACCCTCCTGTTCCTGTTCTTGCACCTCTGACAAATCTGCGCCGCACTTGTCACAGTACAAAACGCCATCCTCGTTTTCG
>DTYX01000202.1 GCA_012961655.1 Candidatus Poribacteria bacterium | reverse complement strand
CGTAACAACCTACATTGGCACGGTAGTGCTTACTGGCGCCCCATTGCTGGGTGATGCCAGGGTTGTTTTTCTTGTGGCAGGCGACACATTTGCTGAATTTTCCAGGTTTATTTAGTACCCTTGAAAGTTTAATTGGGGCTGATGTGAGTGAATAATTCATTGCATACTAAGTTTAATTTTCTGTTATCAACGCCTATCTTTTCCTCCCTCCCTTCAGAAGAACTGAAAAAAATTGCTCTCGTTGCAGAAGAGCAGGCGCTAGCGGCGGGTGAAACGCTTTTTAAACAGGGAGATGTTGGGAATAGTCTGTATATTATCATGTCAGGACAGGTAAAAGTGTTTCGAACCAGTGACGATGGGATAGAAACGGTTTTAGCTCATCAGGGTCCGGGGTGTTCCATCGGTGAGATGGCGCTATTGACGGGGGATTTGCGTTCCGCTTCTGTACAGGCAACAGAAGATTCAACCATGATTGCCATCGGCAAGCAGGATTTTGAGCGGTTATTAGCCGATAACCCTTACCTGGCGCAAGTCTTTATTAAGATTATAGCGGAATATGTGCGGAAAGCCGACCTAAGGATTGAACAGGGGACCTCTCAAGAACTGGCGTTGCGCGAATTTTTATCCCAACAACGCCAGCGTCCAGAGGCTAAACTTATAGGCAAATCTCGGAATATAGTTGCGCTTAATAGAGTAATTGAAGAGGTTGCAGCCGTTGACAATCCAACGCTGATTGTTGGCGAAGTGGGCACAGAACATTCGATGGTCGCCCAACTGATTCACGAAAAGAGTCACCGGAAGGAACAAGCGTTACTAATTGTTGATTGCGCCACTATCCCCACACTAATACCATCGAGTCAATCGCAGGAAAGTGAAGAAAAATCTTTTCTCATGGAAATATCACAGGATAGCGCCATATTCGGTCATGAAAGCAGTGTATTCTCCTTTGCGAAGTCGCGACGAATCGGCTACTTGGAAGTCGCACATTCTGGGACATTGGTGCTTGAGAATGTAGATAAACTCCAGCGTAGTCTGCAAGCTAAGTTAGCGGCTTACTTGCGCGATGGAAATTTTTATCGCTGGGGCGGCAGTGATATGATTCGAGCTGATGTCAGAATGCTTGCCACCAGCAGTATTGACCTGGCGCAGGCAGTAGAGCAAGGCCGCTTCGATAAAGATTTATACGAACAATTATCGGGACAATCTGTGTCCATTCCTCCCTTGCGCGGTCGGAAAAAAGACCTCAGCGCACTTGTTGGACATTTCATCCTCAAATATAATCAAGAGAGTCAAAAAGAGGTCAAGGGTGTGACTCCCGAGGCGATGAATTTAATTATGAGTTACGATTGGCCAGGCAATGTCGAAGAGCTAGAAAGCGTAATTCGCCGCGGTGTACATATATCAGAAGATGAAATGCTCACTCCGCAGGAAATATTCATCGGGTTGCAGCCATTAGAGGGAGAAAAACGTTTCAACTTATTTCGCTTTGAACGGTTTCAGCAGATATTTGAAAGCCAGTTATTTCCACGCCTTTTACAAATTGGGACTGTTGTTTTCTTCGGGCTTGTTCTGCTTCTTGGACTGCTTGGCCCGCAGAATCCCACTAGCAATATCGCACTCATCTTAACCTGGGCAATCTGGTGGCCTGTGTTGGTACTGAGCTTTCTGTTTGCAGCGCGTTTTTGGTGTGGTATTTGTCCCATCGCTGCGATTGCCGAATGGATAAATCACCTCTGTAATCTTGGGTTCAAAGCGCCGTCCTTTCTGCGCAAATATGGGATATATTTTAACCTTGCAGGATTTGCCTTGATTATATGGGAAGAACAAGCAACCGAAATGAATGCGCAGCCTAGGGCAACCTCATTTCTGTTGCTGGGGATTCTTACGGCGGCAATTGTAACCGGATTACTGTTTGAACGGCGCGCTTGGTGTCGATATTTATGCCCACTGGGCGGTATGGCGAGCACATTCGCAACCACATCGATTATCGAGTTTAGAGGCAACCTTGATGTATGCAATAATGAATGCAGTACGCATGCTTGCTTTGTCGGGACGGATACAGTTAAAGGTTGTCCGATGTATCAAGGCGCTTTTTCGCTGCAAAGTAATGAATATTGTATATTATGTGGCAATTGTATTAAGAACTGTGAAAAGCAATCCCCACGCATTAATCTTCGCCCCCCGGCGATTGAATTAGCCGCCAAAACCGAACAGTTAAGAGCAAAAGCATTCTCATCACGCTTGGGCCTGGCGCTTTTTGTCCCTCTGTTAATAGGTTCTTTATTTGCCCGGGAGTTTAAGGAGATGGCTATCTATGAACGAATCGAACAGATATTGGATACAGACGCCCTGACGCCATTGGTCACACTGGTCGTTTTTTCACTCATGATGTTTGGCGTTCTGTGGGCGGGAGGCATCGCCGCAATACGAAGGCCTGGTCAATCCATCGATAGATTTTGCTGGCTGGCGCTGGCGTTCATCCCGTTGACCTTTGCCGGTGAATTAGCCCATCAACTAGCGCGGCTTTTGCTGTGGGCGGGGCAATTGATACCGACACTGGGTAGACAAATTGACTTTGACCACCTACAGAGATTTGGTATTCAAGCAACACCGGCAATGGTGTATCTTCTCCAGATTATGATAATTTTGTTTGGTGCGATAATCACGCTTATCGTGGGCAAACAGACGATAGCCAATTACATCAATGGGCAAAGGACGTTCCCACTATGGGTACTGCGCATGCTGGTGTTAGTGTTAAGCATCACCTACTTGATACTTTTTTCCCAGGGGGCATAATATATTTTCTTTCGGTTTTCAAACCTTAGAGCCTTCAGCAAGGAATTTTACATCCTTTTGATAATCGTAAAATTCGTGTCGTTAAGCTAACAGCAAAGAAAGGGAAAATTGGTGAATCGTCATCGTATTTCCCAACTAGTTATAGCCATTGTCGCTTTACATTCTATCACCCTGGGCGCGCTAAACTGGCTATTCACTGACCAATGGATGATGGCGTTGAGAATGTCTATCCCTGATATCACTTTTTGGCCCCGACAAAGCGGCGCTTTTCTTATCAGCTTGGGGCTGGGATATGGACTGGGGGCGTTTGTACCTCGGTACCTGCGAGCGTCAACCCTAATAATCCTCTTCTCCAAATCTGTCGCCGTCGTGTTTTTGTTTTCTGAGTACCTCTTCAGAGGTGCGTCGCTGTCTGTTTTGCTTGCAGGACTAGGCGATTTATCAATGCTGATTGTCGTTGGCGCGCTGACGCGGTGGGTGTATCAACGCCCAGCAAATTCAGATTGAGCATTACCTGCGGAATTATCGAAGAGCACAACTTTTATAAAAATTTCGGTGAACGGCGAAGCTTGTGCGGATACCATCTTTACCATTGAATTACCGAACGGAGGATTGCGATGAATAAGATATTCCATCAATTGCATTGGAAACATTATTTGATAATGGTGTTGTTTGTCATCCACCTCATGCCATTGTGGATTTTCAGATATTTTCCCTCGCAAGATGGCCCCAGTCATATCTATAACGCGATGGTTTTAAAAGAATATCACAAGCACGAAAACTACAAGTTGCGCGATGTGTTCAAACTGAATCTGACCATCTTTCCGAACTGGACATCTCATCCCTTCATGGCGTTCTTTCTATATTTTTTCCCGCCTATCATCACAGAAAAGATCCTACTGACTTTCTGCGTCGGTCTTCTCCCGCTATCGCTGTTTTACTTTCTCGATGCCATCGACAGACGAAAAATCTTATTCGGACTGCTTGGATTTCTTTTTGCCTATAATTATCTGCTCCTGATGGGATTCTACAACTTCGCGCTCAGCGTTTCGCTGTTCTTTTTCGCATTGGGCTACTGGTGGAAACACAGAGATGACATCAGTGTGGTAAACGTCATCGTGCTCTATCTGCTGATGCTGCTGACCTACCTCAGCCACATCGCATCTTACGGGCTGCTTCTGCTGGTCATGCTCATCATCGCCTGTATTTCATGGATTCCCGCGGCAATTCGAGCCGGATGGGTGACAGGAAAATCGAGAAGCGAACTGACAGTTCGCTCTATAATCGGGGAATTTGTCCGTCGGCTTAAACCGTTGGCGGTATTTTTAGGCTACATGTTGCCGGCGTACTTTATCTTATTGGAATACTACCTCGCCAGTCCGAAGGAAAGCGGCAGTTGGCATCAATCGCCGGAGTGGATAAAAGAATACTTTTGGGGTTTCAAATCGCTCGTCTACTTCACGGATTGGCACATCGGCGTAATGAAATTTTTGCTCGGATTTTTTGCCCTGGCGGGAGTGCTGACAGTGGCGTATCGCATCTACAAGCGGCAGTGGTTACATGAAACCGACCAATTTGCGTTATTGGCAATTATCTTTACCATCATGTTCATCAAAACGCCGTGGGGACTTGGGCCGGGGGGCTGGATTAACGACAGAATTCATCTGTATATCTTCCTGCTGTTGTCTCCCTGGTTTGTAATCGGATTCCACCGATATCTGCGTTACGGCATCGCAATGTGTATAATACTGCTTTCTCTCGTACACCTCGGTCGAACGGGCTACGATTTTTATCACATCGACAAAGAGATTGCCGAACTGACATCCGGTGTTGACAAAATGGAGGCGCACACGACTTACCAGATTCGTAGCGCCGATTGGCACGCGTCTGAATCACTTGGCACTATCAAATACGTCACGCCGTTTGTCCACTCCGTCGCATTTTACGGACTCTATAAAAGAGACATTGGACATCTGGCAAACTACGAAGCGAATTACAACTACTTTCCCATCAACTTCAACGGCTCATACAAAGGCATCATCGATTACATCTTGGCGTGGTACGACGATAGCCCAGACCTCGAAAATCTCAAAGAGACTTACGATATCGTTCACCAGACGAAACATCTCAAGCTGTTCCGTCAAAAAAGAGCCGCCGGGCCAGACCTAAGTCTTTGGGAACGCAAACCCGATGGTAAACTTGCCATCAGGTTTGATATGCAACCCGCCGATGGACAAGTGGCGGCTGAACATCATCTCATTGACATGAACACCCGTTACACGAGCGGCCGATACGGTTGGGTTACCAGGTCGCCAGGCAACGATTTTTCAGGTCCCGATGAAATTTCCGAGCCGTATCGCGACGCCGTCTGGGACACCGCGGACGCCGCCTTCAAACTCGACCTGCCAAACGGAACTTACCGTGTCATCCTCTATTTCTGTTCCGGCGAAGGAAGCTCGCATGAAGTAAATATAATCGCAAATGACCAAAAAGTTATCAAGCATCTTATCGTACCCGCCGGCAACAATTCCACTGAACAAAGCTATACAATCACTGTAACTGATGGATATTTAACTCAGGTCATCTACACTACGCAAAAACTCTCCCGCGATGGAAGCAAACATAACCATTGGGTTTGGAGTGGATTTGCAGTTGAGCAATAAAAGGTTAATAATCCCTCCAATACTGGGGGGAAAAGCGGTGAGCAAAGCGAACAGATTAAACCTAAAGCCAAAAACATCGCTGAAGTCGCAAACATCAAAAGTTGCGCCCGCCGAATCGTATCGATTTCCAGCGGACGGTTCGCATCGCCGAGGTATTCTTTATGGGACGGCACGCCACTGTATGTGCTGACGCCGCCGAGTCGGACATTCAATGCACCTGCGAACGCGGCTTCGACGTGCGCGCTGTTGGGACTGGGATGTTTCTTCCTATCTCGCCAGAATACGCGCCAACTATTACGACCATCGAAACCGAGGAAAAAAGCTATGAAAGGTATTAAGATTCCCGTCAAACGGGCGGGTATGAAGTTTAGGATATCATCAAATCGCGCTGATGTCCAGCCGAAATTTTTGTACTTTTCGTTTTTATAGCCGACCATCGAATCCAATGTGCTGGCGGCTTTGTATGCCAATGCGCCTGGCGCGCCGAAAAGAAACGCGTAAAACAGCGGCGCCGTTATACCATCGACGACGTTTTCCGCGATTGTTTCGACAGTAGCGCGAACAATCTCCGCTTCGCCCAATTTATCCGT
>DTYX01000201.1 GCA_012961655.1 Candidatus Poribacteria bacterium | reverse complement strand
ATTTCGGCAAAATGCGCGTAAACACTGGAAAATGAGAAAGGGGGCAGGGGGGGCGTGCTTAATTCGAAAAAGTCGATTTTTATAATGCGAAAGATGAGTTATATGATATTGAATAGACCGTAATAGAGGAGGTATTCATGCGTGTATTAGTCATAGGTAGTGGAGGAAGAGAACATACATATCTGTGGAAGATAGTTCAAAGTCCAATGGTCGATAAAGTTTATTGCGTGCCGGGAAATGCAGGGATAGCACAGATTGCGGAATGTAGAGACATCGCTCTAAGCGCGGATTTCTCAGATTTGGCGGATTTCGTACAAGCTGAAGACATCGATTTAACAGTCGTCGGCCCTGAAGCGCCATTGGCGGCGGGTTTGGTAGACCAATTTGCATCTCGCGGTTTGAGAGCCTTTGGACCATCGTTGTCCGCCGCCGAACTAGAGTCCAGCAAAAGCTTTGCCAAAAATTTAATGAATAAATACAACATCCCCACTGCTGAATATCGAATTTTTCACCATCCAGCAGAAGCGACGGCTTACGTAAAAAAAATTGGCGCCCCAATTGTCGTGAAAGCCAGTGGATTAGCCGCTGGCAAGGGCGTGCTTCTCTGCCAAACGGAGAACGAAGCGCGACAAGCGATTCAGGATATAATGGTCGAAAGAGTCTTCGGCGCTGCTGGCGATACCGTAGTCATCGAGGAATTTTTAGAAGGCGAAGAGGCGACGTTTACAGCCTTGACCGATGGCGAAACTATTTTACCGATGGTCACCTCTCAAGACCATAAGCCGGTTTTCGATGGCGACCGTGGACTGAACACCGGCGGAATGGGGGCATATTCTCCGGCGCCTGTGGTGACTGAGGAGATGCACCACAAAATCATGACAGAGATTATAGAACCCACGATTCGAGGTATGGCTAATGAAGGCAGAATGTTCGTGGGTATTCTCTACGCGGGATTGATGATTGATGCGGAAGGTCCGAAGGTGTTAGAGTTCAACTGCCGTTTAGGTGACCCAGAAGCTCAAGTCATCCTGCCGCGTTTGGGAAGTGACCTGATTCCGGCCTTAGAAGCATGCGTCAATGGTACTCTCAACCAAGTTCAATTGGAGTGGAAACCCGAACCAGCGGTATGTGTTGTAATGGCATCTGGCGGTTATCCTCAAAGATATGAGACGGGCAAAATCATCACCGGACTCATGGAAGCCGAAGCTATGGATGATGTGATAGTGTTTCACGCGGGAACTGCTACCGATAAAGATGGCGATTTCATCACAAATGGCGGACGTGTATTGGGAGTCACCGCCCTGGGACGTGACATCAAGACAGCGATTGATAGAGCCTACGAAGCAGTTGGGAAAATTCACTTTGATAAAGTGCATTATCGAAGAGATATCGGATATAGAGTGATGAATAGGTAATGGGTTTTAGGTTCTGTTGACGAATTCGGAGAAACGCCCTTGTAGCATAAGTCTCCTGACTTGTGATCGGATTGCCGCAAGTCTGGAGACATGCGCTACGACCCAATTCCGTTCACTGTCCTTTTGTAATCAGAACATTTCCTCGTTTATCCAAGCTGGCGTTCCAGTCTGGTGGAATTAAGATGGTCGAGTCATATTCCTCAATAATTAATGGGCCTTGTCTGGCGTCTGCGGATAGGCTCTCCCGCGCTATCACATCGACATTTAATTGACCGTATTCTTCGCCGAAATATGCTTTTCTTCGCTGGTCGGGGTAGCTTATCGCAACCCCGCGGGCAGCAATTTTGTAGCTTCGGTTGAAATCGGGAATATAATCTACTTTCTGAGATTTTACACAAGCGACCAAACGCAAATTGACGATTTCGATGGGGTCATTTTGGGCGCGGTGCCCGTAAGTTCTTTCATGTTCAGTGGCGAATCGCGCTTCCAGAGCTTTAATTCCGTCACGCCCAATTTTGGCGCCGATGGGTAACATCAGTTCATGAGACTGCCCTACATATCGGAGGTCGACTGACTTGAGCAGTTCGATTTTCTGTTCACTTCTTTCAGTTTCTCCCTTTGCGTAGCCCAAATCGCTTAGTTCCTTCATCGCTTCATTTTCCATCGCCGCAAAAAGTGTCTGCAACTCTTCAGAGGTTAATTCGTCCATTTTCCGCAAGCAAGTTTGGACATGGTGATATTGCATGTCAGAAAACAGCAATCCGAACGCGCTGAATAGACCTGGCGCTGGTGGAATTAGCACTTTTGTGATTTCCAACTGATTTGCCATCTGCACCGCATGCACAGGACCGCTGCCGCCAAAAGCAGATAAAACAAAATCAGCCGGATTGCGTCCGCGTTCGCTTGAGACGGCACGAATAGCGCGCATCATATTAGAACTACCGATGAGGTGTATACCGTAAGCCGCTTGTAAAACATCCATGTTCAGCGGCCTGGCGATTTTAGATTCGAGGACACTATACGCTTTATCAAAATTCACTTTCAATTCGCCGCTCAAGAGATAGTCCGGATTGAGATAACCGAGCACAAGATTCGCATCCGTTATTGTCGGTTCTTCGCCGCCGATATCGTAACAAACCGGTCCAGGAAAAGAACCTGCGCTCTGCGGTCCGACTTGCAATGCCCCGCCGCTGTCGATGTGGACGATGCTGCCGCCGCCGGCGCCGACCTCGGTGACATCTATGGCTGGTACTTTCAGCGCATACCCCCCGCCGCGAATCAACCGACTCGCCAATGAAATCCCGCCACCGACCTCATATTCGGAGATACGGGTGAGTTTTCCGTTTTCGATGATAGACGCTTTCGCAGTAGTGCCGCCCATGTCGAAGGTGAGGATGTTGGGATAGCCACATCTCTGACTTAGGATTGCGGATGCCATCACACCTGCTGCTGGGCCGGATTCGATAATATGAATCGGCTTTTTGACGGCGCTGGAAGCCAACATCACGCCGCCGTTGGATTGCATCACCAACAGGGGAGTATCGATGCCAATCTCTGCCAATCCCGTTGCCAGTCGAGTTAAATATCCGATAACGATGGGCATAATGTATGCATTTATCACCGTCGTGCTGGTGCGTTCATATTCTTTGATTTCGGGCAAAATCTCGGATGATAATGATATATGCCACTTCCGCGAAGCGCCGCGCAGAATCTCAGCCACACGCCGTTCATGCGCATCGTTGACATAGGAATTGAGCAGACAAACTGCCACCGATCCGACGCCATGCTTGAGCAACCGTTCCACAGCAGATTCTACGGTGGATTCATCGAGAGGCTTAATAACTTCCCCGCGGAAATTGATGCGTTCGTCAACTTCCAATCTCAAAAATCGAGGCACTAAAGGCCGCGGTTTTTCCCACGACAGGTTATAGAGTTGTGGCATCCGCAGTCTGCGAATCTCCAGAACATCGCGAAATCCTTGCGTTGTAATCAGACCTGTCTTGGCGCCTTTGAGCCCTAAGATAGCATTTGTGGCAACCGTTGTGGCATGGATAATCTCACTTATTGATTCACCATTAATCGATTTTTGTGAAAAGAGCTCTTGTAGTCCAGCTATTATCGCTGATTCATAGCTTTCGACAGTCGAAGAGAGCTTTTTGGTGATGATATCTCCCGATTGGTTCATCAGGACAATATCAGTAAATGTACCGCCAATATCAACTCCAACTCGAAAAGTTCGCGCCGTTGTCCCGCTTTTTTTCGGGGCATTAAATTTCGTCTGTATCATTTTTATACACCTTGAATTAGATTACATAAAACGCGAAATCATAAAAAGCAAGTAAACTTAGGAATGAAACATCGTTCAATATTCGTGTCCAAGACATGCTATTTTACGCTTACACTTACAGAGACCAGATGCGTTCCATCCAGGTTCGGATGGCTCAACCAAGCATAGTCCAGATGAACCCAGCCATAATAGACTCCCCATCCGAATGTAACCTGCCAGGGGTGATTGTGGACTCCCATACGAATAACAAACATTGAATTTATATTGATTTCACATCCGGCGAGCGTATCAATTCTTTGTGCGCTATTTTTGCGCATATCCGCTGTCAGGGTCATGTTTTCCGCCGGATTGATTGCAATTCCTATGGCAAAAGTACGGGGCAAACTACGTGGCGCTTTGGGACGGTTTACCCTGAGAAAAGCAACGCCGAAACGTAAATTTTCGTTGGCTTGCCATAGGATTCCCGAACTGAAACCCAGAGCATAATCGCGGCCAAATCCATGGATATGCAGATTGAGATATTCTAATTTGACTCCGATGTTCAAATTTGACAGTGTCCTGCGACTATATATCATTGACAACGTATCTTCGCGATAACCTGTTGTTTTAAACTGTTGCCAGGCAAACGCTGAATTCCCCACGTATCCCAAAGCCCCTTCATAGCCCAAAATGCTCTCAGTCAATTCATTTATGCCAAAAGGACGGGAATAAGCCGCGGAGAAAGATATACCTTTTGAAGGAATGTTGGCGGGATTCCAATGGCCAGCAAGAGGTCCTTCAGCCAAGCCAATGAATGCTCCGCCCATTGCAAGAGCCCGTGGCGTTAACATTGGTCGCTCGAAACTAGCAAAGGCATTGCTGATTAAAGTTAAAAAGGCTATCATAACTATGATAAGCGAATGTATAAGCATGGTGGAATATCTATATCATATCTCTGTTTCAGTGTCAACTATTTTTTCTGTCTGTCTCTTGACAATTCAGATGAACCGTGATATCCTACTCCAAAACGCAAGATGGAGGACGAAATGGCAAAAGACGTTATAAATTTAACCACTTCATACATTTACGATGCTGATTTACGCATAGAAGCAAATCGGCAAGGGAAGAATTACTGGTATGAATACATCAAAGAGATGAACGAGCAGTTGGGTTTGCGAGCAGAGGAGATGTCCAGAAATTCGCTGGAGGATGCCGCGACTCTCAATGAAGTAAATATTTTGTTCATTGGAGATTTAACAGAAGCACAGATAACTGAGACAATGAAGTCAAATCTGGACGCCTGGGTGAAATCGGGAGGCGTGTTAATCGGTTTTGGGACGGAGGGATTGGATGAGATTTTCGGCAATTCCTGTGATTCAATCACTCCACAAACTGAGAGCGATTATACAATATCAGGCTATTTCGATCTAAGGTCTGACCCATTGACTACGGATGTCCATTCATATCTGCATCCTGAACCGAAAACCGAAGGTGCACCCCGATTTCATCGGGAGCAAAGCGAACAGAAGCTGATAATATTCTCGAATATCCGCAACATCTCGCCGGGAAATTCGACTGAGATAGCGCGTTTGTATGGAATTGATGAGACGGATACCGGCTACGCCGCTATTACCAAACGAGATTATCATAATGGACATGCTTACTATTTTGCCTTCAATGTGCCGCAGACTATCTGGGTTTTGCATCAGGGCATTCCGATTACTCATGACCGCGATGGCGACGGTTACTACCGCACTGGGGACTTAATAGCCATCGGCGATAACGAGCGTGAGGTATTGTATGCCGACGAAATTCTGTTCCTCATTCAAAACATGCTGGCGCAAAAACCGCAGCCGTTGATTTATCAGATGCCGCCAAAGGCTTGTCCTGAGCGAGGCGAACGGGACGACCAAATTCCCGATGCTCTGTTCTATTGGGGTGGAGACGACGAAGCGGCGGCGGGAACGCAAGTTTGGGCATCGAATTGGATGAAGGAAAAAGGCTTGCCCTATCATATCAACATCATGCCGAACAGAGATGGCAAATTTGCCATGACCGCTGAAGAGGCAAAAGCGATTTTAGCCAACGGTCACGAATGTTCCCTGCACTACAATTTCTGGGATAACTTCAATCATCCCTGCGGTTTCACTGAATCAGACGTCCGCGCGCAGGCGGAGGCGTTCTATCAAACATTTGGCTTTCGTCATGTATGTAGCGTAAACCATTGTGTGCGGTGGTCAGGTTGGGCGGAACCCGCCAAATGGATGCGCGCTGTCGGCGGCAGAGCGGACAATAGTTTCATCCATCATCCTTTGCCGCCAATGAACCCCGCCAACCGACTGGGATTCGTTTTCGGCACCTCTTATCCGTTCTATTTTTATGACAACTATATAGGCGAAAACAGAAAGATTGATTTTCTCGAAGAGCCAATCACAGCTTATGAAGTCGGGTATAGTTCAAGTGAAACTACCGATTTCGATTCGGTTCACAAAGTAATCGACATCGCCGCGAAATACCATTTAGTCATGGATATGTTTTATCATCCCGTCAACATCTATCGCCATCCGGCTTGTAGGGAGGCAATAGAGGAAGCGCTCCGATATATCGACAGCAAAGGCATCATCGCCGTCCACAAAGGCAACGACGGGTTATGGGAATGGTGGGATAAACGTTCACGTTCTCAGATTGCAGATGTAACAGTCAGTGACGAAACAGTTAGTTTCACCGCCGTTTGTGAATCTGATGAAGGGATGATAGTTAAAGTTCCACTCAACACATCAGAGCATTCAGTGATGCGCGATGGGCGGGGAACTTCATTCAAAAACAGATTTGAATTTGGGAGGAATTGGTTGTATGTAATTGTGCCTAAGGGGAAACATAAGATAACTATTTCTACTCGAGATTGAAACGTGAAACGTAATTAGATTTCAAGCCTTCACGTTTCACTTAAACTTTTCACTGTATTCCCGCGTCAATTCTTCTTTTCCCTTTTTCTCCGTGTCTCTGTGGTAAATCTTTTTGGAAAATTTCCACAAATTTATAACACTGCCCCACTACTGTTAAGGGTCATCTCAATAATTTGTTCTTTTACCTCTGCAGTATAAACGTCTGACGATTGCACTCTTTATTTTTACAGAGAAAGCGTTGTT
>DTYX01000200.1 GCA_012961655.1 Candidatus Poribacteria bacterium | reverse complement strand
GCCGCTGTTTTCCTCCCAACGCTCCTGCTGGGTCATTGGACCCTGGCGAATTAAAAAAGCGGCGGCATTCTTGACCATCGGATAGGGATTGAATTCACCCAGAGCATCAGCTTTCCAGAGCCGCCAGGCGAGCATCACAGGAAAAGCGACCTCATCGAGCTGGACGCTACTCCAGTAAGATGTGCCATCGAGCCAGAAGTTTTGGGGGAAACCGCCGTCCGGGCGCTGTGAGCAAGCGAGATAGATGAGCGCCCTGAGTGGAGTAACTGTATCGTCACAAGCCAAAAGCCCCGAGGCGCTGTTGACCATATCGCGATTCCAGACCAGTTGTAACCGCCCAAATCTTCATCCCCTCGCGCTTCGCCCCAGGGGATGCTTGCCGAAGCGATAAAAGCCCCCGCAAAGGTCTTGTCTTCATGCGCCAACAGCAATCCATGGCTAATCCGATATAGCCGTCCGCCATCGCCGGAGAACTTATCCAGATTAGCTACGCCGGAGCAAACTCGGCGCCACTGCTCGATATATCTTGTCCGATGTTCAGCAAACGGCGCGCTCAACGATTGGGCAAGCGCAGATACCGCTGCATGGCGAGTATCGCCGAAAGATAATCCAAGGGTGAACTGTTTGTGTTTCGTCAGGTCAATCTGACCGATGAGAGCGATATTTCCATCCTCAATACGAGAAAATTGCCAGTCCATCTGAAAGTTATCGCGTAGGTCTTGCCAACCATCACTGGCGCCTACGTAACCACAGGATGTTTTGACGAATCCCACATCTACATCCATCGCCAGATGGGTGGAATCCTTCCATGCCAAAAGGATATCCTTGCCCATCAGCTGAATCTGTTGCGCTGAGTTACCCCAGCCGCCTACCTGTAGGTGAGGGGCTAGTAAGACGTAAACCCGCAGACGGCCCGACCATTCCGCTGACGCCTCGATTCGCGCGTGTATCAATACACACGGTTGATGCGAGTCCGCAATATTAGAATTGTTTTTCAAGTGTTTCATTTATCTCTAAATGAGACACTGGTAATTTCTGCTCTAATTCTTTTTGGACTCTCACTTCTCCTTGTAAATGATTGTCTTCGGCTGGAACGCCGCCCAAGCGAACCAAAAATGATTGCCATGGACTATAGGAGTCAATTTTTGACCAGCCATAGGTCCGCTAATGGCTTTCCCCAAAATATTCCATCCGCTACCCGTCTCTTTGTCAAGAATCTTGTCGCCATCGCGGATGAAGGTAAATTTTCGACCGCGGATGTGAGGGTCGAAAACCCCGGTAGCGCCGACATCTTCGCCTTTAGCGATGAGTTTATCGTCAAGGGCGCTGCTGGCGCCCGCGGTGTAAAAAACAACTAAATCACGGTCGTTCTGAGTGTCGTTAATGACGCCCCGCTTAGAGAGAAGACTAAACGGATAAGCTACGACCACAGCTTGCCCTGAATCTGATCCGGGTTTCAGTGAAACGGCTACAACGCGCTCCATTGCTGGCAGACGGCCGTCCACTTCCCCCTTAAACATAAAAGGGTTCTGTCCAATAGTATCGTAACCGATATATGGATTTCGTCCGTAGCCGCGAGTATAGCCTGTTTGACGTGAAAGGACGACACCGTCGGGATAAGACGCGCGAAAATCGGCAGAGCTGACGAGGCTCGAAGGCAGAAAGGTCAATTCCTCTCCGGCAAGGTCGCCAACTATAGCTTCGCCGGTAAATTGCTGCCACAGGCTCTCAGTTGTGCGGTCATACATCACTAAATCAGAATTACGCAACAGCCCTGATGTGCCAAACTCGTAAACTTTACCTTTCAAGCGACGGTCGAAGACGATTGCCGAATTGCACAAGGGGCAAAAAGTGATAATAACCGGGACGTCGCCAATTACATCATTGACAATTTCATGCCAGATGAGAATTTGCAGGGGGTAGGCGCGTGCATTTTCATTCATCTGAAGAGCGATGACCGGTTCATTATCAGCCAGCCATTTAGCAGCTTTCTGTGTGGGGATGAAATGGGGGTTATCAATGGACGGGATACCATCGCGCGGCGGGCCGCCAGAGAGCAACTCATCGTATTGAATGGTGTGTCGCTTCCAGTTAGTCTTCCAGCCTCTCGTAACATTTTGCAGGCGAACAGGTCGATTATCCTGTGTATGGGTACTTCTTTGACCTATCTGCGATGTGCTATTTGGCCTACACCCAGATGTGAACCGCGTGAAGATAATTAAAATAATTATCGTGGTGGTAATCCGTAACTTCATGGCAGTTGTCCTGTTTTATTTTGCCATTAATTTGAAACTTAAGGGAATGTCGCCGACTTAATTATGGCATAGTCTGTCACCACAGAAAGATGACGCTACGAAACATCGTTGTAGAGGCATGCCTCCGTGCTGCCATCGCTAGATTAGAGCACGCAAAACTGCTATACTTATAGCAACAACTAAAGTCAAGACGACCACGATTCCAGCGGTCAGTTTCAGGTTCTTAATTCGTTTCATAATCAACGCTCACCCCTTCTCCTCCGCTTCAGAGGGCAAAACGTTCGTAATGCACCCGCTCTTTGCTCACGCCGAGAGCGCCAAGCGCCTGAAGTATACTATCCAGCATTGCTGGCGGACCACAGATATAGAACGCTTTATTCTCAAGGTCGCCGTTACAAAATCGACCATACGGGCCCTGCACGGAGGCAGTGTCCCCTGGCTTTGTCTGGCCAATTGTCGCTGTAAAATCACCGGACTCTTTAATGGTAGAACTGACGAAACCCTTCTCAGTCGGAGACGACGAAATGGTGAAAGGATGTTCTTCAACCGGCAGGCCGCCTTCTCGGTACAGCTTGATGAAATGGAATTGTCCGGGGAGGAGGGGCAAATTTGACCGTCCAAACATTTGGTGTTTCCTTTCGAGTTTCAATTACTCGATAGACGTGGCGGCGATGCCATAGCGGCCGTAACATGCGATGATATAAATACGCCAAAACTGCCATGCCCAGCATCCCTATCCACAATACCCGCATTGGAATCTTTGTCACGTCACTGCCGAGATTCCAGCTATGCAGAAATCCAATCAAAAGTACCGGCGCGGCTATGATATTATGAAAAGAACGCCACTTCTCATACTCGAATTTGATAACCAGGCGAAATATACTGATAGAAGCGAGAATCAACAAAATTAGCAGACCTATCTTAGCTAATAAGATGTACCGGCTGTTACTAAGCAGCAAAGACCAGTCCTTACCCGCGGCGAATAGTATTGGGTGAACGATAAGGAGAGCGGCCGCGAACACACCCATCGCTTTGTGAAATCGGAATATCATATCCAACCCGAATGGTCGTTCAATCCACTTGAAGCGGGCGCTCACAACAAATTGTAGGGACAAAATTGAGAATGCTAGGAGGGCAAAACTCCTGCTAAGTTCGCAGGCAAAATTGTCAATGGTTTGTGGACGAAGAACCGCCGACAGAACCAAAGGAGTAATCACAGCCACTACGTAGAGTGCGATTCGCTCTATAGCAGCCCAAAGAACTCGGCTGTTCTTGGTATTATCCATTCTTAAATCCCTTCCACTACTACACTGTTAAATTTGTTTTGAAAAGTGTTTG
>DTYX01000199.1 GCA_012961655.1 Candidatus Poribacteria bacterium | reverse complement strand
GTGCTACCGGGTTGAATTGGACCGCCCCATTGAGGTTTCCACGCTGCTCCGCCGGAATTCAGCGCGCCCTTTTTGCTTTCTGGCTCACCGTTGATATACATCTCCACATTTTTGCCATCATAAGTTCCGGCGATATGATACCACTCCCCTTGCTTCAGTTCTGTTTTGCCGTAGAAACCTGGGGTAATGCCCTGGCTAGTCCAGATTCTGCAGGACCATCCATCTTTCACAGGTTCGCTTGAAGATTGGTCTTCCAACAGATAGGCGCCATTTTTTCTGATACCTGTGTCGGAATCTGCGTCAATTCGGAACCACGCGGCAACAGTCAACTCATCTTTTATACTGAGTATGCTATCGGAGTCCGGCACATCGATACTGCCGCTTGATTTTGCCAGCACCGCTTTGCCGAATTTGCCGTCTATCCAGTCGAAACTGCCAACGAACTTACCATCGTTTTTGTTTCCCGATGTATCTTTAACGACATCGCCCTTTCCTTCGTCGCAGAGCCATAAACCTACTAACGCCGGGTCATCGGGTTTTAAAGCCCATGAGGTTATGGAGAGTATAAAAATTAAACACGCTCCAATCATCGTGTATTTCATCTGAAACGCCTCCTTTCTGTTCTGATAAGTTGGAATTTATTATCGGTATTTTATCATAATTGTCAAGCAAATGCAAATAGATTTTTTGAAACTTGCTGACATTTTTCGGTTGGCAAGAGATAATTTTGGTGATATAATTACCCGTAGTAATAAATTGTTGAATTTACTCACGCAGTATCTTTTCCGTAAAAAGTGAAACGTAATGCGTGAAACATGAAACTCTAAGGGGTAAAAAATGCCAGAAACAGTAAAGATTGGATTTGTCGGAACTGGCGGGATTGCGAATCATCACCTCGGCAATCTTTCTCAGATAGAGGGCGTCCAAATCATCGCCTTATGCGATGTCGTCGAGGAGAGAGCCAAAGCTACGGCAGAAAAATTCGGCGGCAGGGCTTATACTGATTATCATGAAATGATCGAAAAAGAAGACCTTGATGGCATGTACGTCTGCATTCCACCTTTCGCGCATACGGACGCGGAGATATTAGCCGTCGAAAAAGGCTTTCATCTTTTCGTCGAGAAGCCGGTCGTTTTGGAGTTAGAGACAGGAATTAAGATTTCCGAAGCGGTTAAGAAAGCAAGGGTCATCTCCTCAGTGGGATACGGCTCACGATATAGCAATGCCGCGGACGCCGCCAGAAAATTTCTATCGACAAGAACTATCGGTATGGTCGCATGCGAACGCTGGGGCGGCGTACCCGGCGGGTCGGAACACTGGTGGCGAGTGATGGCTAAATCCGGCGGTATGCTCCACGAAATGGCTACGCATCAAGTCGATCTGATTCGATTCCTGGCCGGCGACATCGTCGAAGTATATAAAAAAGATGCTCTGCGCGTGAACACCGACCTGGAAAATTTCACCGTCCCCGATTCCGAGATTGTAACAATGGTATTTGAAAGCGGCGCAATTGGTTACATCACCACATGCTGCGCTTTTACGCAAGGCGGCGGTTCGGGAAGAATGGATTTTGTCCTGGATGGGCATATGATGTTACGATACAGCCGAAGAAGATTGGAGATTGTGCCCGAAGGCGCGGCGACGATAGAAGTCGAAGATAAGCAGATGTTTTCGATAGACGAAGCCTTTATCCACGCGATCAAAACCGGCGATGCGTCTGTCGTTCGCTCGCCATACCCGGATGCTCTGAAGAGCGCCGCTGTAAGCATTGCTGCAAATCAATCAGCGAAAGAAGGTCGTCCGGTAAAAGTTCCAGCGACCGAGTGATTGGGTATATGTGGGTTTTTATAAAGTGAATGGTGAAGCGCGTTGCGTATTGCATGATACAGGAAACACGGAACATTGTAAGCGTCAAAAGCCTCGAATTAAACTTACACGTCACGTGACTGAGGTCGATGAAATATGTTAACATATCTCAATAAGGATGAGGATGCGGAGTTATTGCCGCGTTTAAAGTTAATATCCCCAGGCGCTTCTCTGCGAGAGGGCATAGACTTTATCTTGCAGGGAAGGACCGGAGGATTGATTGTCATCGGTGATAGCCACGATGTCATTGAGTTGATAGAAGGCGGATTTCAGATAGATTGTGCTTTTGCGCCAACGCGACTATACGAATTGGCGAAGATGGATGGAGCTATCATCATTTCAAGTGATTTAAAAACAATACGTTACGCTAATGTTTTTCTTAAACCGAATACATCTATCCCGACGCAAGAGACGGGGATGCGCCATCAAGCCGCTGAACGTTTCGCCCGACAGACGGGCAAAGTGGTATTAGCTATAAGCCAAAGGCGCAATACTCTGACGATGTTCTGGGGCGACCACAAATACGTCGTGCGCGAACTAACCCCTTTAATCGCCGGCGCTAATCAAACTCTGCTATTATTAGACCGGTATGTGGAGGTGTTGAATATCTCTCTTGCGGCGTTAAACAGAGCGGAGATTTCAGGAACAGTTATGCTTCCAGAGGTTGTATATGTTATTCAACGCACAGAAATGGTGCGCCGCACCGAGACTGAGTTGAATAAATATCTAATCGAACTCGGTAATGAAGGGAAATCGTTGCAATTTCGCAGTCCAGAATTTACTTCTGAGCTAAAAGAAGGACTTTTAGTTATCAGGGACTACTACAGGGGCAGAGAGGAAGAGGAAGCGGAAGTTTATGAACGGATATTTAAACTTAGTTCGCAAAGCTTAGCTGAGAGCGACAATATCAGTGTCGCCTTAGGATATCCACGTGATGTCTCAAGTTACGATAAAACCCTAATGCCACGCGGGTATCGTATTCTCAGCCGATTTTCTCGCCTACCTATGTCAGTCATCGAAAATTTAGTAAAAAAATTTAACAACCTGCAGGCGATTTTTGACGCTACTATCGATGAACTGCAGGAGGTCGAAGGCGTCGGTGAGGTTAGGGCTGCGATGATTAAGGATGAACTGGAGAGCTATTCAATTCTCGGATGAGTGGGCTCACCTCAGAAGATGCAAATCTTTTTAGAACTGTCAGAAACAAAGGCTCACGAAAGTTTATGGAGAGATAACATGAAACGAGTAGCTAAACCTGAAGGACGGTATAACATAGTCATTGAAGAGGTTGATATGCCAGAGATGACCGCAACACAAGTGCTTGTGAATACGAAAGTCACGCTGATTAGCCGTGGGTCGGAAATCTGGCGTCGGTATGTACAACCAGGGCCGATTGAACATCGGATGATGGGCTATTCCCTGACTGGGACAATCGAGGCGGTAGGTAACGCTGTGACAAAGTTTGCCGTCGGCGACCGAGTTGCTGTCGTCGCCCCGCATGCTGAATATGTCGTAGCCGAAGCGGCGGCGCCATCGCTAAGACCGACAGTGGTACACTTGCCAGAGACAGTGTCGTTCGAGGCTGGAACTTTTTGGCCGTTGACCACCAGTTCCGTGCTTTGGGTGCAAGAATGCGGTGCAAGCTCAGACGATACGCTGGCGATTCTTGGACAAGGACTGGTCGGCAGTCTGTGCATGCAGACAGCTAAATCTGACACTGGCGCTCGAGTGATAGCAGTGGACGCGCTGCCGCTACGCTGTGAATTTGCCAAGCAGTTGGGCGCAGATGCGGTGGTCAATGCGAAAGCAGAAGACCCCGTCGCGGCCGTTCGCAATCTGACGGATGGTGCCGGCGCCGACATTGTGATGGAAGCCGTAGGCGGCCGCTCAGGCGCTAAAGCCTTTGAGCAAGCGCAAGATATGGTAAAATCGGGAGGTCTGATACACATCATCGGATTATACGAAGATGAACCTCTGCCGCTGAATTCCTCCAAAATTATGGGACGACGGCTAATTGGGGGTTATCTCGACCGAGGACAGAGACCAGCCGGTTCGGAACACGCTCTGCAACTTCTAGCTGAACGGGAAGTCCAAGCGGAAAAAATGATTACCCATCGTTTTCCATTCATAGACGCCGCCGAAGCGTTTAGTTTGCTCTACAATCGGCTTGGTGAAACACTTGGCGTTGTTCTGATTTGGGAATGAAAGTTTTAGACTTCCGAACTCTTCGAGACTTCGGAAGTCTATAGATGTTGAGAAATCAACCTGAATGTATAGGAGGATAAGATGAGTAAATTAGCTATCAGAGGTGGAAATAAAG
>DTYX01000198.1 GCA_012961655.1 Candidatus Poribacteria bacterium | reverse complement strand
TTCAGTAACCGAAAGGTAGGTGTTGATTATTCCTTCTGGAAGAATTCTTTTTCTGAAGCGGATAATGAAGAATTAACCGTTGAAGATAAGTATTTTTCTTCTTCAGACGATGAACTCGAACCTTCGGAGAGTGAAGGTGATGTAGATTTTAATCCCTTTGACAACGCAATCGGAAGATATTTGCAGAAGATTGGCCGGGTCTCTCTACTGACACCGCAAGAAGAGCAAGAGCTATTCCAAGAATTTCAAACGGGTAAAATGCAAATCCGACGCGGTCTAGATGACCTCCCGGATAAAATCCTTCAAGAATCCGGGAGAAACGCGATAGAACCTGGAAAGTCCCGACGTAGGCGCACTCTCGACGAAGAGGGGTATCCGATTCTTCAAGCTCTTACATCAACAGAGCTAGAGAGACTTGTGACCGAGGTAAAGAAAATAATTTCAAGTCTTTCTCCTACTTCCACTCAAAAACTACCTCGAACGAAAGTGAGTTCTGCTTTGTCCAGAAGGCTTTCTAAGTTAGATTTAGCGCGAATTATAGAAGACTTAAATATCGGTTTAGAGCGGATGCAATCATCACGGCAGCGAATTGTAGAATCGAATCTGTTGCTCGTCGCCAGTGTCGCGAAGCAATACGCTTTCAAGAATATCAGCCTCTCCTTCATGGATTTAATGCAGGAAGGCAGCATCGGCTTGATGACCGCGGTTGAGAAATTTAAAATTGAGAAGGGATATAAATTCAGCACCTACGCTATCTGGTGGATAATGCAAGCAATCAGACGCGCAATGGATGAACAGAGCCGAACAGTGCGCGTTCCATGCTATATCACTGAAAGCAAACGGCGCATCCGGCAGACAGCGACCAATCTTGCTCAACGTCTTGACCGGCAGCCTGAGTTAGTCGAGTTAGCTAAAGAAGTGGGATTATCCAGCGATAAGGTCTGGGAAGTGCTGCAGAGCACTCAAGATATTATCTCCTTAGATATGTCATTGGATGAAACGCCAGGGGAAAGAACTCTTGCTGATTTAATGCCCAATGAAGAAGCCTCCTCGCCGGAGAGAGAGGTACTCAAGACGACGAGAAAAGAAGCGATAGAGAAAGTTCTCGATACTCTTCTGCCGCGTGAGAAAAAAGTCATTAAATTGAGATTTGGCCTATTTGATGGCAATCCCTGCACTTTAGCTCAAATCGGTAAAGAATTGGGGGTTAGCCGAGAGCGCGTGAGACAAATAGAATCAGATGCTTTACGCAAGCTCCGACATCCCAGCAGGCGCCGTCAACTGCGTGAACTTTTTGATGAGTAGATGATGAGATTAATACTTTAATCAACAATTTTCATACACTAAAACGAATGGTTAGAAAATCTTTGTCCTGTACGAGATATTCCTTTCCCTCCAGCCTAAGCAGACCTGCTTCTTTTGCTTTTGCCAGGGAGCCACACCGGATTAAATCATCTGCTTGGATAGTTTCAGCGCGGATAAAACCGCGTTCCATATCAGAATGAATCATACCTGCCGCCGAGAGAGCCGTCGCACCGCGCTTTGTCGTCCATGCCCTGACTTCATTGTCGCCGCCGGTAAAGAACGTAATTAGAGCTAGTAATTCATACGAAAGGTTAATTACCCGCGTCATAGCTGATTCTTCCAGACCTAAATCCTCTCTAAAGACTGCGGCGTCTTCATCATCCAACTCGGCTATCTCCATTTCAAGTTGAGCGCATACAGCTAATGCCTTACTGTTCGGTTTTTGGGCAAATTCGGATAACTGTTCAAGTAGACTATCACTATTGCCAATCTGTTCTTCACCGATATTCAAAATCAGTAGCAGCGGTTTTTGAGTCAAAAATTGATAGCCGCGTATCATCAATTCTTCATCAGCGGAAATTTCGGTCTCTCTTAATGGAATATTAGATTCCAGCGAATGTTGGAACTTCTCTAAAAGTTCTTGTTCATGAACCAGACTCGGAGTTTTAGTGGTGCGTAATTCTCTGCCCAAGCGTTCCAACCTTTTTTCAATAATCTGCAAATCCGCTAAAGCTAATTCTATATTCAAATTTTCGATATCTCTTTTGGGGTCTATGACGCCATCGACATGCGGTACGTTGTCATCCTCAAAAACTCTTACCACATGCGCTAAAGCATTAACATTTCTCAGAGCCGCCAACAAGTTTACATCCATTCTTCCTTTCTCGATAACTCCCTTTGCCATGCCAGCGACATCGATATACTCAATACTGGTCGGCACAATTCTTTTCGGTTTAAATATCGCCGCTAATGGCTCAAGTCGTTCGTCAGGGAACTTTACATTGCCGATGTTAGCCCCTATTCGGCCTGCATAATTTCCTGTCTCCGCATTTGATTTCGTCAAGGCGTTAAAAAGTGTCGTTTTACCTACATAGGGCATTCCAACTATACCGATTTGCATGCCCAATCTACCTCCCTTCTCATACTCTTTGAAACAATCCACAAAGGATGGCAAGTGTATTCATCTCATAAAAGACAGATAACAAGCTGGAAATTTGACCTAAATAAGGATAACAATTTATTTTAAGGCTGTCAAGATGTATTACAAATTCCCCATGAAAAAATTTGTTGTAGCGGCGTGCCTCCGCGCCGCCACTTTTGTTTCACGCCCCTGTGGGGAATTTCTAATAGTGATGAGTAGGTGTAATTGGCCGGGAGAGTAATCGCTAATAATAAAACGTATACATAGGTCGATTCAAGAATATGCTCGATATATTCCAGAAACTACCGATGACAAAATCTCCCAATACCAGACCTAAGAAAAGCGGTACCGACCTTCGATAAGCGCGCAACCCACCGTATTTAAGAATCCCCCATTTTGCGACACAACTTATCAAAAAAGCCGCCCAGAAAAGGTGCATATGGAATGAGAGTCCATAACCCAATGGATGAAGCGGCCACCAGAACAATCGGGTACGAATCGCCGCCAAGAATATAGTAAAGAAGAGACCCACGGTCATCGCCGTGATAGCAGGGATATCGGGCTCAGTGGGGTTGGTGAGCCAAAGTTGTAGGAATCT
>DTYX01000197.1 GCA_012961655.1 Candidatus Poribacteria bacterium | reverse complement strand
TCTTATAACTTCTATTTCGGTTCTGGGAACTATGCCCATGTCCAACATTCTACGATGCAAAGAGCCACTTCCTGTAACTTTTTTTATAAGACATTTTTCTCCTGAATTCATGGCATTGCTCTCCGGTTTAATCATTTATACTGCCGCTTTCATAGGCGAAATTATCCGAGCGGGCATTATGTCTGTTACAAAGGGACAACACGAAGCGGCAAAGGCTTTGGGACTTTCCAACTTTCAGACTTTGCGGTTAATCGTTTTTCCGCAAGCGATGCGCGTTGTTGTTCCTCCCTTAACCAGCCAGTATCTCAATTTGACAAAAAACACATCGCTGGCGGTAGCAATCGGATACCCCGATCTTTTTGCAGTCGGAGGGACAACACTTAATCAATCTGGCCGTGCCGTTGAGGTTATTGCCTTAATGATGGGGTTATATTTACTAAGCAGTTTAATAACCTCTGTGTTTATGAATTGGTATAACAAAAAAATCAAATTGGTGGAGCGATAATCATGACAACTTCAACAACGGAAGCCCTTGCACCTCCAACCGAACGCTATACTATTTTGGGATGGTTAAAACGCAACTTTTTTAACTCAATAGGCGATTCCATACTCAGTATTATAGCCATCTGGATTACCTACGTTATGCTCCAATCAACGCTTTCGTGGGCGTTTAGAGAAGCAAATTGGGCGGTTATTGCAGACAATCTAAAACTTTTCATGGTTGGACGCTATCCGGCTGAAGAACTTTGGCGTGTCTGGGCGGTTCTTTACTTCCTAGCCATCGTAGTAGGTTTCACATGGAGCGTGTGGGTTAATACGAAGGAAAAAGCAGGTTATGTTTTAATTGGAATTCCCGTTTTTTTGGCTTTATTGCCTTTTAGCATGAACATCCGTTTATTGATTTTAGCTATCTCCCTCTTCGGATTCTTAGGGGTTATCTTAGGGCGCGCAGAGAACGAATCATTCAAGAAATGGTCTATTATCTTGCTCTTACTCTATTTCCCGATAGGAATAGTTATCATCGGTGGGATAACGGAGGGAGGTGGTATTCTCCCAATAGTGAAACCCGATCTGTGGGGCGGGCTAATGCTCACAATACTCCTCGCAGTTATAGGCATCATCTTTTCTTTCCCTATTGGCGTTGGGCTTGCACTCGGTCGTCAATCGAACTTACCAATTATCAACTGGTTCTCGGTCGGATTTATCGAACTGGTTCGTGGTGTTCCTCTGATTACAATCCTTTTTATGATGGACTTGATGCTACCCCTTTTCCTCCCCACGGGAATGCGCGTAGAAGGAGTAATTCGAGCTTTTGTGGCTATTACTCTATTCAGTGCCGCGTATATGGCAGAGAATATCCGGGGTGGTTTACAATCTATTCCCAGAGGGCAATATGAAGCGGCACATGCATTAGGACTGAGTAAATTTACAGAAATGACATTCATTATTATGCCGCAAGCCTTAAGAGCCGTAATTCCCATTCTGGTAAGCCAATTTATCGGCTTGCTAAAAGATACTACACTTGTAATGATTCTGAGTCTCTTTGACCTTTTGGGAATTGGAAAATCTATTTTAGGAAACCCCGATTATATCGGCACTTCAAAAGAAGTATATGTTTTTGTCGCCGCCCTGTTCTGGGTGCTGAGCTACAGCTTATCTTACGCTAGTCAGCGATTGGAAACATCTTTAGGCGTTGGTGAACGCTAAAAGGAGAAAATAATATTATGACTAAAAAAACATTCTACGAAGAACAGGACCCGATTATTATTTGCCGTGATGTTCACAAATGGTACGGAGATTATCACGCGCTACGCGGAATTGATATGGAAGTTCGCAAAGGTGAAGTGGTCGTTATCTTTGGTCCCTCCGGATCCGGTAAATCTACCTTTATTCGCACTATCAATCGCCTTGAAGAACATCAGCGAGGGCAAATTATTGTAGATAAAATTGAACTAACGCACGATGTTAAAAGTATTGAAACTATTCGCAAAGAAACAGGCATGGTCTTTCAACAATTCAACCTGTTCCCACATTTGACCGTTCTGCAAAATATCACTTTGGCTCCCCTGCAAGTGCGAAAGCAAGACAAAGAAGATGCCGAGAGAACAGCAATGGAACTCCTCGAACGCGTCGGAATTCCGGAACAAGCAGAAAAATTTCCCGGTCAATTATCGGGCGGACAACAACAGC
>DTYX01000196.1 GCA_012961655.1 Candidatus Poribacteria bacterium | reverse complement strand
CATTCCTGAATTTTCCTACGGTAAGACGAAGTCGTCCGTTGTTTCTTGCATTTTAACGATTTGCGTTTGACAGTACCTATGATTAATGGGAGGTAACATAATGGAAAAGCAAACTACTGCACAGCCATCCGCATATGTACAAGCACTCATTAATATTGTACAAAAACTGCCTGTTGAGCGTGTAGTGCAAATCTTAGATTATGCCCGCTACATCCAGTCACAGACCATCGAAGACTTTGGTTTTCTGGATGACGACGAGACCGAAGAAGAAATCCTTGCTGACGAAGCGCACTGGGATGCTCAGTTTGCTGCAACGCAGGATGGTTTAAAAAAGATGGCAGATAAAGTACGGGCGGATATTCGAGCAGGACGCACTATGCCGATGGTCTTTACAAAGGATGGGAGAATTGCACCAGAATGAAATCACGCACTGTTCCCCGATTTTTGGAAGCGGCTTCGCAATCTTTCACCAGACATTCAACGCAAAGCTTACAGAGCATATCGGCTATGGCGCACCAATCCATTTGCCAAGAGATTCAAACGCGTAAGTGAACGTGAACCAATCTACTCAGTGCGAATTGGACGTGGGCATCGAGCATTAGGTCTGCTTGAAGGCGACACTATCTATTGGTATTTCATTGGCAACCATGATGAATACGAACGGGAGTTGCGGAGACTGTAAAATGCGCCTAACAAAGCGAGCGGCCGGCCTCTTTGCCCACCCTACAATTGATTTTCAGACAACTCACACCAAACGTTTTAGTTCTATAATCTCAAGGAGATTTATAATGTGTAAATCCGCTATTCTGGTTGTTACAGTGGTTTCCATCACAACTTTGCTGGCATTCGCTTCTGCCGGGAACGTCGAACGACGACAAATTGTTGCAGTGAGAGTTAAAACGCCGCCGAAGATTGATGGTCTTCTGGACGATGCCGTTTGGCAAAAAGCTCAACCATCAGAGGGATTGACGCAGACGAAGCCCGACAAGGGTAAACCGATGACTCAACGAACGGTTATTCGGATTCTCTATGATGATGAAAATATATACTTGGGTGTCCAATGTTACGATTCTGAACCTGAGAAAGTGGTTGGCACAGAAATGCGGCGCGACTATGAGGTTTGGCGCACGAATGACTACGTCAGGTTCATCCTGGATACTTACCATGACCTACGGACGAGTTATTATTTCGGAACAAACCCTGTCGGCGCGCAGGTGGATGCGCGGGTGACTGACAATGGCAACAACTTTCACCTGAGTTGGGATGCTGTCTGGGATTGCGCTGCTGCACCAAATTCAGAAGGATGGTCAGCGGAGTTCAGTATCCCGTTTCGGCAACTGAGATTTCCAACGAAGGAAAAACATGTCTGGGGATTTAACTTTGCGCGAACTGTTCGACGCAATGACGAGGAAGGATGTTGGTCGCCAACCCAGGGATTGCACGTCACATCGGTATCCAACGCCGGCGAACTCGCGGGACTTGAGAATATATCGCAGGGACATAGACTGGAATTAAGACCAACGTTCGTCGGCGGAGCAGAAGTGAATTATCATAGCGAAACCGATGTAGACAGCGTAAGAAAACCCAGTTTGGACATCAAGTACGGACTTACATCCAACTTGACGCTGGATGCGACTGTAAACACCGATTTTGCCCAGGTCGAAGCGGACGAAGAGCGAGTAAATCTATCTCGGTTCGATATGTTCTTTGAAGAGAAGCGTCCCTTTTTTCTGGAAGGAGTGGGCATCTTTGGCAATCCCAGTCCCAAAGGTTCCAACACTCTACCACTCTTTTACAGCCGTCGGATTGGAACTGAAAAAGGCAGGGAAGCGCCCATACTGGGCGGGCTTAAGCTGACGGGAAAAGCAGGCAAGCAATCCATAGGATTGTTAAGTGTTCAGACTGATGAGGTGGAAGATATACCCCACACCAATTTCTCTGCTTTTCGCGTGCAGAGAGATATTCTGCGGTCATCCTCCGTGGGGATAATATTCCTCAACAAAGCGCCATGGGAAGGTAAGTGGAACCGAACTTTCGGCGCTGACCTCCGATTTAACCCCAGAGAGGGAGTGAGCATATTTGGTTCATTGGCAAAAACCTGGACCAAAGGGCTGGATGATAAGGACCTGGCGGGAAAAATTAGTGCATCCTGGGGCACCGAGGATTCGCGAATCGGCGCATCTTTCAGTGATATTCAGGAGAACTTCAATCCTGAAATGGGATTTGTCCGTAGAAAAGATATACAGAGCCGAGACATCTGGGGACAAAAGTCATTTAAGATTCGCAAAGGTATTTTTCGCTCTGTGGGAGGCAGTGGACATTATGGCGTTATGTTAGACCATGATG
>DTYX01000195.1 GCA_012961655.1 Candidatus Poribacteria bacterium | reverse complement strand
GCTCTTTGACGAAGGCAAAGAAAACGTAGCGGAGGATGCATCTGGAAATGGTCATGATGGAGAAATAAGAAAGGCTAAATGGGTTGAAGGGAAATTCGGGAAGGCGTTGGAATTCAATGGAGATGGCGCTGTTGTTATCCCACACTCGGACGACTTCACCCTGGAGTTCTTCACGATTACAGGATGGGTGAAGTGTAAAATCCATGGGGCCTGGCAAACCATCATCACAAAAACAGGTGAAAACGAGGGCGCTCAGCCGAGAAATTACGGCACATTCGTAGTTCCAAACAATGGAGGCATCCACTTTTCCCTTCAAGGCGGCAATACGAAAATTAACAGTGTCGAAAAAGTGACTGATGGAAATTGGCACTATGTGGTGATGACGCGCGATAAGAAAGGAATGCTGCGAGGCTATATTGACGGCAAGCAAGTCGTGGAGGGAGATTCCCAAAAACCGGGAGTCAATAACGAGGACGTATCCATTGGCTCTGGAGGAGGTGGAGTTCGGTATTGGATGATAGGCGCTGTTGATGAACCCGCCATTTTCGACAGAGCATTATCGGAAGCTGAAATCAATGAACTGATGAATGAAGGAATGCAAAAAGCACTTGCCGTAGACGCTTCTGGTAAACTGGCAACCACTTGGAGCGATATTAAAGTCGGATATTAGTAACCTTTGGTGCTAGTTCTTGTGAAACCGCATGGGGAGTGGAATCAAGAAGGGCGAAATGGCAAGAGGGCAAGAGGGCAAAGGGCAAGCCCCTTGTAGTATCAGTTAAGGAGGTGAACACAATGAGAAAAACTTTGTTCATTTTGACGATATTAGCTTTATCTTTGCCGATTAAAAACATTGGCGAAGCGGCTGATATTGAAAAAGACTTACTTTTATATCTTCCCCTTGATGAGGGAAAAGGTGACACTATAAAAGACGCATCCAAAAAAGGCTTTGAGGGGAAGGGCGTTAACACAAAATGGGCGAAAGGTAAATTCGGCAATGCCCTGGAGTTTAATGGTACAGATAGCCATGCTGAAATTCCAGGAGGAGTTATTGCAAAACTTCCCAACAATGAGATAACAATGATAGCCTGGTTCAAGCTCACAGGGCATGACGGCTATGATGGGATAGTTTCGATGACCGGTGTTTTGGCGCCAATTGGCGGTCAGTGCTGTCAATACAGGATAATGGTCAATCCTGCTATGAATCCCTTCTTCGATGTGGGCGAGCATGCGGATGTGGCAGTTCCTGGATTCACATTTGAATTGAAAACATGGTATCACTATGCCTTGACTTACGATGGGAAGGACGTAAAGATATATGTCGATGGAGAGGTCGTTCATGAAATGTCAAAGGGCGTTAAGCTGCCTGAGTTTGAAACCCCTGTTTTGCTCGGCACTGGTGAAGCTCCAAAGGTGCATCCGACCCAGGGCATTATCGACGAGGTTTGGATTTTCAACAGGGCTCTGAGTAAAGATGAAATAAAGGCTATAATGGAGGAGGGGCCAATGGTCCTCTCAGTAGAGCTTGCGGACAAACTATCGACAACTTGGGGCGAAATCAAGGGAAGTTACAAAGATTAATCCAAGGGAGATTAACAATGAATAAACTCGTAGGTCGAATTTCCAAATTCGACGGATTTCCGTCGAGATGTGAATCTCGACCTACATATTATACTCAAAAACTCAAAGGAGGTTGACAATGAACAGAGCAATTTGCACCATTTCAATTCTAACAATGATGTTAGCAACGGTTACTTTTACCAATGCTGTAAAAGTAAGTGACCCGGATGTCGCGGCTATCTGGCTGTTTGACGAGGACCAAAAGGAAGCCAAAGATCTCTCAGAAAACAAACACGTGGGAGAAATCCATGGCAATGTGAAATGGGTCAAGGATGGAAAATTTGGCGGCGCTCTCTCATTTGAAGGGAATGTGAGTTGGATTGAAGTCCCCGACCATCCAAGTCTCCAATTTCCAAAGGGACAAGATTTCACCGTTGCTGCGTATATAAAAACAGAGATGAGCGCTGGTTCGCCGCCGATGATAGTGGCGAAAAATTATCAGCCTGTACAGGTGCTCCCTTGGTACGCTTTATACTACGCAAATCAAGGAAAAGCATTGGATGGGCATGTCAGCTTTTTCCTCAGAGATGAAGCTGGCACTAGCCACCACATCGCAAGCAGTTCGCTCATCAATGACGATAAATGGCATCACGTCGCAGGAACGCGTAAAGGCGGAACCATAAAGCTTTACGTGGATGGAGTCGCTGAAGCGGAGAAAGGCGGCGCGGATTTTGATGTGGGGACCAGCGCGGCTCCTTTACACATTAACGGTCATTTAGACCGATGGCTGGTTTGTGTCTTGGATGAGATTATTTTAGTCCGAAGAGCTTTGACGGAGTCTGAAATGAAAGCCTTGGCGAAAAGTGGAATTGAAGATATCTTTTTGAGTGTCCATCAACTCGATAAGCTCACCACTACATGGGGGAAAATCAAGCAGGATTTCTGAGCGCTGGAAATGAAGGGTTAGGAAGCACAACTCGATAGATTTTTTTAGGAGAGAGAATATGAAACAGTCTAACGGCAGAAGGGGACTTGTGAAGCAGGTTAAGAATCCTCTGGTCTTTTTTACATTAGCGATTTTAATCATTGAATCTATTTTTGGATTGGTCATTGGATTGTCGGACATCGGGGCGACGTTGAAATTCGTTACTATCTGCCTTATGGCGTTTCTATTTTTAGTGGTGATAGGCTCAGTCACTTACATTACGGTGAAGTATCCAACCCATCTGTATGAACATACAATCCCGCTCCCTGATATTGACAACATCAGGGAGCATCCCAAATTGGTTTTGACAAACGGTACTTCTTACCCTCTCATCAAGAATGTAACCACTATCGGCAGAGCTCAAGAAAGCGATATCATCCTTGTTGACCGGCACGTTTCTAAACATCACGCCTCTGTAGAATTAGAAGAGGGAGATTACAGAATCAGAGATATCTCCCAAAATGGCGTTTTCCTCAATGACAGAAAGATTCCAACTAATCAACCTATCAAGCTTTCTGATGGCGACTTAATTCGAATCGGTTATACGGAACTGAGATATGCTAAGAAAGAAAACTCATTGCAATAAAAAAACAGCTAAAACCGGGTGCTACCACATCTTAGAGGTTCTTTCAAAAGGCGCGTTTGGAACTGTTTACAAAGCAAAGGATGAGAAAACAGGAACTTTTGTGGCAATCAAGGTTTTAGATGGAGATAAGCGAAAAAAAGCTTATATTGGGTCTCAGAAGAGGAAGAAATTGAGGAACCATCCAAACCTCGTGGCGATACTGGACGATGGCGTTATAGATGACACTCCGTACATCATCATGGAATTTGTTCCTGACGCTGTAACACTAAGCAACGTCCTTACAAAGCTGCCCAACCACAAAATGGCGTTAAATTTATCGATTTATATCATTCTGCAAATCAGCGATGCGCTCTTATCATTGCATCAACAGGGGTTCATCCACACTGATGTGAGCCCTTCTAATATATTGATTGTTCCCACAGACGCTAGAATTCTTCTGATTGATTACGCTGATGCTTTCCCGGTCAAATCTATAATTCGACCGGAGAGGGGCACATTGCCGTATGTCGCTCCAGAAATGGTTCTTAGGTATAGAATTCAGCCCAATGCAGATATTTTTTCGCTTGGGGTCATTTTTTATCAAGTCCTCACGGGAAGACTGCCCTTTGATGTCGCCCCTCTTGACTATCGCCCTCCGACGCCTCCGCATAAGCTCGACAGTTCTATCCCATTGAAGATAGATTCTATCATCCTTAAAGCCATAGAAATCAACCCTGATAGAAGGTATCGGAACATACAGGAGTTTCGAGCCGATTTGACAAAGGCGGCTCAACAAGCTTCTTTATCACTCAAAAAAGAGGAAGCGGAAGTTTTACTTAAAAAAATTTTGAGTCGAGATTTCCGAAGTCTCAAAGACTTCGGAGGTCTGAGGAATCTCCCATGAACTCTGTGGAAAAGCCACGCGCATCCGGTGTAAGTTGGCGTGCGATTTTAATTTCGTTGATTTTGATACCGCCCAATGTATTTTGGGTGTGGGAAGTTGAGGGTATGTGGCATTCGGGACATCCGACGACTATCTCCCTATTTTGGAATGTCGTTCTTAATCTATTTATTCTGATTCTGCTGAACCTCATCATCAAACAGATAGCACCGAAATTTGCATTGACCCAGGGTGAGATGATAACAATTTATGTCATGTTATCCATCGCCTCTGGATTAGTGGGGCATGATTCGTTGGCGCTGACCATTCCCGCTATCCCCCATGCCTTCTGGTTTGCCACGCCTGAAAATGAGTGGGCGGAATTGTTCCACGGTTTTATTCCCAAACATTTAGTCGTCTCGGACAAACAGATTCTACTCGGCTTCTACGAAGGGGATACAAGTTTCTATGACCCACAAATTTTGCGAGCCTGGTTAGGCCCGACCCTCTGGTGGACATCGCTGATAGTCGCGCTGGGACTGGTGATGATTTGTATAAATGTGCTTGTCCGCAAGCAGTGGACCGAACATGAAAAGCTAGCTTATCCCATCATTCAACTGCCGATGGCGATTACGGAAGGCGGCGGTACATCTAAATTCCTTTCAAACCGGCTTTTATGGATAGGATTCATTGCTGCCGCTATATTAGATATTTGGCACGGACTACACTATCTCTTCCCAGTTCTGCCGGATTTCAGCGTGCGGCATAATGCCCGCAACTGGGGAAGTTTTTTCACCGAAAAACCGTGGAACGCTATCGGATGGCTGCCTGTGCCGTTGTATCCGTTTGTGATTGGACTTGGCTTTTTGCTACCTCTGGACCTCTCCTTTTCGATCTGGTTTTTCTTCATCTTTAGAAAATTGCAATTCGTCTTCGGCAGCGCAATGGGATTTCGTAATTTGCCGGGATTTCCCTATCAATTTGACCAAGCTATCGGCGCATGGATGGCCCTGGCTATCGCCGCGCTATGGGTCACCAGGCGGCATTTAACCGGCGTCCTTAAAAGAGTGTTTGGATTCCGCGACGCGATAGACGATAGCGTCGAACCGATACGGTATCGGACTGCTTTTGGCTTGATAATTCTCGCTTCGACATACATTATCTGGTTCTGCCTCAAAGCGAACATGACAATTCTTATTATCCTGCCTTTTTTTGCCTTCTTTTTCGCCATGTCGCTTGCTATCACGCGTGCGCGGGCGGAATTAGGCCCACCGGCGCATGAAATGGCGTTCATGACCAACGCCCAAAGTTTCCTGGTAAACTCTCTTGGCACCCGTCGTATCGGCCCAAACAACCTGGCAGTATTTCCCTACTTCTGGTTTTTCAGCGGACGCGGATATCGAGAACACATAATGCCGCATCAATTGGAAGGCTTCAAAATGGCGGAGCGCGCCCGGATGAATACTCAAAGGCTGGTCTTAGCGATGGCACTGGCTGTCATTATCGGCTCACTCGCTTCCTTCTGGGCGGTGCTTAGCGAGATGTACCGGCTCGGCGGGGCAGTGACCGGCGCCGGCGGAGGCATAGGTCCGTCGGTCGGGCACATCGGACAATTCAACTGGATTGCGAACCTCTTCGCTTTTCCGCGTGAGCCCAACCAGCCCGCTATCTGGTTTACCATAGGCGGCATCGGTTTTACCTTCTTTCTGATGTTTATGCGGATGCGATTCATCTGGTGGCCGTTCCATCCCGCGGGATACGCGCTTTCGATGCCCTTCGGCACGGAATATTTCTGGACGTGTCTGGTCATCAGCACACTCGTCAAATGGCTCATTCTCCGATTCGGCGGGCTAACCATGCACCGCAAAGCGACGTTTTTCTTCTTCGGTGTCATTCTCGGCGAATACTGCGTCGGAGCATTTTGGAGCGCGATGAGTGTAATATTGCGACATCCGATTTACGATTTTGCGCCAGGTTAGTCTATACTTTTGCGCTTCTCGGTAAAATTTACGTATTACTTATGCAAAATCTTCTTCTTAAAATACATTTTAACTCACACTAAGCGGGAGAAAAAAATGATTTCGACATTTACAAAAAAAATACTAATAACCTTACTATTTCTGACAACCTGTTGCCTTGTGTTACGACCAATCCACGCCGAAGAGGGCGAATATGCCGCTGACTTCTTGAGCGCGGGCGTCGGCGCGAGGGCAATTGGCATGGGCGGGGCGTTTGTGTCAGTGGCAAACGATGCGACGGCTGCATACTGGAATCCTGCGGGCTTGGCGGAAATTAGGCGCAACGCCTTTTCGGCGATGTATTCCGATGTATTCGAATCGGCAGATGGCGGATTTTTAAGTCGCGGATTGGTAAAATACAACTTTGTAAATTATATTCACAACTGGCGTACAGTCGGCACTTTCGGCGTCAGTTGGATTCGCCTGGGAATCGACGATATACCCAGGACGACTTTCAAAGATGTTAACTATAACAACAGACTTGGGGATTTTCATGACATCAACGGCAACGGCGTCAAAGACCCAGGCGAACTGTACATCGACCGTCCCGAAGTGGCGGAGTTGTTCAGTAACTCCGATGACGCCATTTTGGTCTCTTATGCCCGCCCGCTTTCAGAGCGGCTGGCCGTTGGCGGCAATTTTAAACTCTTGCATCAATCCCTCTTTGGATACAGGGCATTTGGATGGGGCTTTGACATTGGCGCTATCTTCAAAGTGATAGATGGATTTCAAATCGGTTTCATCATTCAAGACGCAAGCGGTACGAGGATAAGTTGGAACACACCTAGCAGCCCTACTTTTGTCCGCTCTCCCAATCTAAAGTTTGGGGCTTCCTATCTGCTACCTATTTCGATTATCAAAAGCACTACAATATTCAGTGTAGATATCGACACTGACAAAGGCGATATTGACTCTCAGAACGGCTCACAATTTCAAAATCGCCTTCATTATGGCGTCGAATACTGGCTGTTCAATATCCTCGCTTTGCGCGCTGGAGGTGAAAAGGGAGAACTATCAGTTGGCGCTGGCTTCCGTATTCCTCTTGGCAATGCTGCAATCTATACCGACTATGCTTTCGCCACACATGAGGACCTGGGCGGTTCACAGCGCATTTCGCTTTCAGGCCAATTCTAATTTGGTAATATGTACCTGTCTAGACTTCGGTTTCTGTTTCTGTTAAAAATCCATTAAATCTAAGTCATATCGCCAAACGCACTGGGAAGGAAACGGGAAGTATGGTATAATAAAACAGGAGGGGAACACATCAAGTTTACAGGAGTGATAGTTATGAACGCTCAGAACGGAGGAAACGCGTTACAGTCGGGCATGTCCGAATTAAGAAAAATTACAGTGTTTCAGATAGTATCGATAGCGGTTATTTTCATTATGGGCTTGATAATTGTAGCTTCTATCATAGATTCCGCTCTTTGGCTTTGGCTTTCATTAATCATATTTCTCGCCGGCGGCGTTAGTCTGTTCATCTTTCTAATTATCGTCCCAACTTCGAGAATAGAAGAACTTCTACGAGTTACAGTTGATGAGAATAAAAATCTGATAAGACAAAACTCTGCCCTGCAAGAGCAATTAGCTAATTTGCAAAATCATCTTCCCAAAGAAGAACAGGATGAGACTCAACTAATTGCTGCTGAGCTACCAGCGATGGATGAAGATATAGCTTTTGCGGTTGAACCCCCCGTTCCTCTCGTTTGTTCAATCATTCAGCCTCAAGATGGCGCGACGATTCGCGAGACATATCGAATTCTTGTCGAATCCACCGCCAGCGATTCTATCGCGAAAGTGGAAATTGCTTTTGACAACGGGGAATACATCGATATAACCAATCAATTTGACGGGGTTCATTACTATTATGATTGGGAGATAGAAGAACTTCAGAGCGGCGTTCATACGATTGATGCGCGAGCGACGGATAATTCAGCAACTCCTCAAACGGTAAATGCAAAGCAGGTAAATGTGACGATTGACAATCTGGTAAAAAAATTGAGGATAAATATCAAGACTGATAAGGAAACGTATAGAGTAGATTCTATGTTGCGAGTCGAAGTGAAGGTTACAGATAACTTCGATGATTCGGTGCAAAACGCGGTGGTTGATATGACAATTTACGATGCTGATAATTCCATCCAAGCATCGGGACAGGGTATGACAAATGCAAATGGCGTCGCCTATTTTGGCAGTGAAATTATGCTTGATGACCCGATCGGAGTTTACACCATTGAAGCGCGCGTTTCCCTTGAAGGATATGAACCTGGTATGGAATCGACGACGTTTGAGGTAGAAGGGGCTAAACGGCAAAGTGGCTAAACGGCAATCGCCATCTTGCCTTTTTGCAATTTACGTTGCGCCAAAAAGGAAGTCGAATTTTTGTTGACATAACGAAAGAAATAGACTAAACTTTAAATCGCGAGGATTTGAAGACGGCGCAGGTTGTAAAATATATTTTGACAAAAATGCTGTAGCGTAATCTGTTAGACTGCCGGGAACAGATGTTCTGACAGATCATCCTACAAATTCGTATTGTTCAAGACTTATTTAACAATGCAATACTGCACTGTTAAGTAAGTTCTGATAGTTTTAGGCAAAATCTTCAGCCACGGATTAACACCGATTAAACACAGATTTTTACTG
>DTYX01000194.1 GCA_012961655.1 Candidatus Poribacteria bacterium | reverse complement strand
TGTTCAGAACAGACACTGACGATATCGACGTCATCTCTGGCAAGCGCATCGTCGAGGTTGGGAATGTAGGGCAGGTTCATCTCTTCAGCAAATTTCCGATTCCACTCAGCGCGACGAGGGGGCACATCCGCTTCGTCAGCCACCGCGATAAGTCGGCAGCGCGGGTCGGCTTTAAAAGCCAGAGCATAATTTTCCTGATGCGTTCGCAATCCAGTAGCGAGCAAAACGCCGTAAGTTTTCTCTCCTTTACTCATCGCTCTTCCCTCCTTCAATAATGGCTGATTTGCCGGTTTGTAATGAACGTTCTACAGCATCCATGAGCGCTTTTGTGCTCGACAGTTGTTCGCTCTGCGAGATGAGTCTAGTAGTAGGCATCGCAAACAACGGCAAGAGTAGACTGTCATGATAGATTGCTCCCTTGTTCCCCAAGAGCATAAGGTCGACGCGAGGTGGACCATCGGTTTTCGTTGCGCTCATGCTCACCAGCGCGGTCTGTCCGCTGACGTAATGGACTGCCGCGGTAATATGTCCCGCATCTTCGCCGCCTTGTGCATAGACTTGCTGCGGATGCGCGCCTAGCCACGCGCTCGCCGTTGCCAACACTTCAGCGAGGGCATCTTGGAGATGTACGCGGTCAGAGGCAATCTGCGCCAAACAGCGCACAAATACCGGGCTGCCTATGCGTCCGGAAGCCAATACTTCTTTGACTGTCTGATACAGAAATCGCATAATGTTTCCCTTCCTTTTAACTGATTATACATATTGATGCAACGTATCCAACGCCACTTTGACATCCCGCTCAAAATCATCGAAACCGCATTCACACGAAACTCTGCCATCGTATCCCGCCTGTTTCAACGCCGAGAAGAGATCGGAAAAATCGAAATCATCGTTGCCCGGATACTTTCTTTTGACCGGCTCAGCAATGTGGACATGCGCTAACCAATCGCCGGCGTCAACGATATTTGCCAGCGGTTCCCGCTCCTGCCAGACGTGATACAAGTCCGCCAGCACGCGCACACCTTTGCGGTTCACTCGTTTCGCCATCTCTAAACCCTCGGCGACGGTGTTGATGATGTTGCATTCCTTTTTGCACAGAGGCTCGATGGCGATAGTGACGCCATATTTTTCCGCGTGGTCGGCGGCCACGCCGAGAAATGCAGCGATTTGGTCCAACGCTTTTGCAGGTGAGTATCCCTCTTCAACGTTACGGGAACCGCTGCTGCCGTATACGATGACTTTTCCGCCTACTGTCGAGGCGCGGCGGCAAGCAGTTTCCACGAAGTTGGAAAGGCGCTGAAGATTGACATTATCGCCTACAACTCTCAATTCTCCCGGGATAAATCCCGCATAAGCCTCCGGTTTCAACGCTGATGCCGCAATTTTGTCTTTTACTTTCTTAAAATCTTCTTCACTTGCCAGCGGCATCAAACTCGCGCCGACGCCCAATTCGATGTAATCATAGCCCGCTTCGGCTAAAATATTGACATTATCTAAGGATGTACAAACTCCGAAACGCATTTTTGCCTCCCTTGTAGAAACCGAGTTTTTCGGAAAAACTCGGTTTCTGATTATTCAAACCAGATATTCCTTTAAAGCATCTTCATTCAATTCAACACCCAATCCCGGCTTCTGAGGGATTTTGATATAACCATCTTCAATCTCATAAAGCGGCGGATTTTTGAGAATCGCGTTCACCGGCTCCCACTGTTCCCAAGGCAGTAACGGCGGAGTTACTATCGCAATCTCCATCCAGGGACAGTTGGGCAACGCGCCGATAATTTGCAGCGGCGCCGCCAGCCCCAAGCTATGGCTGCCGTGCAGAATGCAGGGAATACCGAAAGATTCCGCAATAGCGCTAATCTTGCGGATGGTAAAGATTCCACCGGCTCCAATGGCATCCGGTTGCACGATATCGAAACACTTGCCGACGAGAAATTCGCGGAAAATCTGCGTGCCGCGTTCAGCTTCGCCCCCGGTGATGGGAATTTTTGTCGCGGCGGTAAGTCTCGTCAAGCCGTCTAAATCTTTGCGGTCTAATGGCTCTTCCAACCACGTAACATCCTGTTCATACAATTTATTCGCCATCAAATATGCGGTATCGTAATCCCACACCCACCCAGGACCATTTGCGGTTCGGTCTATCATGATTTCCAACTTATCCTTGCCGCCAACTCTCTCACGAATCATTTTGACTGCGTCCACGTCATCCAGTGGGTTCGGTCGCCAGGCGCGAATTTTGATAGCTTTGAAACCGTTTTGCTGAAAATACGCCGCGTGTTCCGCTTGACGTTGATATGGCTGGTCAGATTGGTCAGCTTTGCCCTGCCACACGCAAGTCAAATACGCCTTTACCTTGTCTTTATATCCGCCGAGTAACTTGTATACCGGTTGCCCGACAGCTTTGCCAATCAAATCCCACAGCGCGTGTTCCACCATCGGCCAATCTATTAGCCCCGCTTCTAAATGCCGTTCGATAGCGAATGGGTCTTGTCCAATCAACGCCGGCTTGACGGTGTTTTCCAGAGTATTAGCGTCAATGCCCCGGAACCCATAACCCTGAATCCCCTCATCTGTAGAAATTCTCACTATACCGAAATGATGAATCTTCCCTTTGGCTGCCTCCTCTTGTGGAATTGGCACCCTAACTGAAAAACTTTCAATATCTGTTATCTTCATCTACTCCTCCTAAAAGTATTTGGAAAGAAAGCAATACAAAATACAAAGCAATTATTTGACTTTTGAGTTTTTGCCCTCTAACCTTTTGCTTTCAATTTGTAGTCAAGTGTCATGCGCATTTTTGCCACATCACCGCCACACCTCCGTCATTGGGTCAATTGCATGAATTCTGACTTTAGAAATACGCGCTGCGGCGAGATGACGCGTGTTTATGGTGTACAATGCAGACTTATCTTTGCCTTGGCAAGAGCCAAGTAAAATAGATGCGATGAGTAGATAACAGATTTTGGGCAACATTGATGATCTTCTCCTTCAAATGTTTCTCAAAACGTTCAGGATTTCCTCCAAATCAGGCAACTCTCCGATGGGATAAATCTTCTTGTAACGGATAATCCCCCCTTTGTCGATAATAAACGTCGCCCGTTCAGAGAAGCCTTCTTCCCTCAGTATTCCATAGCTTTCCGCCACAGCGCCATGCGGCCAGAAGTCGGATAGCATCGGAAACGATTTCACCCCAAGTGATTCCGCCCACGCCTTTTTGGATGGCGCGCTGTCCACACTAATGCCCAGAACCTGGGCGTCGACGCTTGCGAACCTGGCGATTTCCGCTTCGAACGCTTGCATCTCACTCGCTCAGACAGATGTCCAATCTAAAGGGTGAAAAGCCAAAACTACCTTTTTCTCACCTCGATAATCGCTGAGAGTGATTTTTACATCAGTATTACTGTTCAAGGTAAAATCCGGCGCGGTATCGCCGAGGGAGCAGAAAGGTAAAAGCTGTCCTCGTGCATTTTCACAACGACTTTGAAATTCCGCCCAAAACCGCTACTGATGAAGCGCCAACAAGAGTTGTTTTTAGGAAACTTCTCCTATCAAGATTCTTTTCCATAAAGGTTTGTAGTAGCGCAACTATTACGCTACTACAAACGGCGATGAATCGCCTTACTACAAACCAGTCATTTCTAGTGTAACAGAGTGTTATTCCTCTTCTACAATGATAGCCTGAGTAGGACAACTGTCAGCGGCTTCTCTAATCTGTTCCTCATACTCATCAAAGTCGACGCCTTCTTTTACCTGAGCGTATTCATCGACCTCGAATACTTCAGGGCAGATGGCTTCGCAGACTGCGGAAGAGGCGCATAAGTCAGCGTCTATTGTTACTTTGATAGCCATGATTCTTGTACTCCTTTCTAAATGTTCTTTAGGTTAAGAACCGGGTTTGGGAAAACCCCTGGTTTAGGTATTATGTGAAACGGCTGGTAACTCGGCCGAGAATCTGTTCGGGAGTTACCGCGCCAAATGAGCGGCTATCGGTGCTCTCTGAAGGGTTATCTCCGCTGAGAAAACAACGCCCGTCAGAGAACACCTCAACAACTCGTTTCACCAAGCGCAAATCCATTCTATAGGGGTGCCTGGCGACGATAATATCGCCAGGCTTAGGCAACATTTTCCTATAAGCTCTGGGATTAACTAGTACCTCATCGCCCGGTTTTAGCAGTGGGGTCATCGAATTTCCAGTGATGCGGAAACGTCGTCGAAGCCTTATAATCCAGAGTAGTAACTCGCTGAAGTGGCTATCTTTGAGTTCATCATACATCGCAAAGCGCCCACCCCTACCAAGTTCCAACAGCTAGCTAGCTGTATACCAAGCGACGTCGCGGTCTTTGGTCGCCCAGAAAATCTCATGAATCTTTTTGATACTTGCCATCAGTTTGTTGGCGTGTTCGAGGTTGACTTCCACCTTGCATCCCGAACACAGCTTCGCCGCTCTCCAGAAGATGTCGTGCAAATCCGGATACTTCTCCAGATGTTCTGGCTTGAAGTAGTCCGTCCACAGAATTAGCAGTTCTCTCTTGGCGATTTCAGCTTGTTGCTCTTTGATGGCAATATATCGCGATATCGTATTCACATAAGCGGTTATCGCCTCTGAATCTTTGCCATCAGGCAACTGCAGGTCTGTAATCTTCTTTGTCATCGAAAGCACCGCCTCGGCGGCAATTCGCGCCGACGCTGGGTCATAGACACCGCATGGACCATCGCAGTGCGCTTCAATCTCTTCGGCGGGAAACCAATTTTTCATTTTTGAAGCAACTTTTTTGAACATAATTTTTACACCTTCCTAAGTAAGTTAGAATTAAATTTGTCCAC
>DTYX01000193.1 GCA_012961655.1 Candidatus Poribacteria bacterium | reverse complement strand
TTCCGAAATCCGATGGCATCTGGTATTTTCATCTGAGAGCCAAGAACGCAACTGGACTATGGAGCAATACCGCCCATTACGAAGCTCGCGTGGACACCGAACCGCCAGTTATCCAAATAGATTCTCCACAAAGCGAAAAATGGCACAACGAACCCATCATGCAATACTATGGACAAGCGCTCGACGAAGTTTCAGGGATTGATTGGAATACTCTGGAATATCGCTATGGAGACCTGGAATGGAAGCGATTTTCCAGAGATGTCGTTAGTGCAAGCGAAGAGATTGATGGAGCGACTTATTTATGGCGCGATACAGATGAAATTCCGCATACCGCCGAGGCGGATGGTTTAATCTTCCTTGTGCGCGTCAGAGATTTGGCGGGGAATTGGGGCGTTTCCGCGCCGACGATTTTGCGGGTGGATGGCAGACCGCCAAAGTTGACGTTGATTAGTCCAACTCATCCAAACCAACAAGCCTGGTACTCGAATAATCAAGCGGTTATAATTTTTCAGGAGGATGCGGAAATGTCCGGAATTAGCGGATACAGTTGGAGTTTCGACCAAATGCCGATATCGAGTCCCCTTGAAATCATTATGACGACGGATAACCGGCTAGCTTTTCGCATCCCTTCAGATAACTCATGGTATTTTCATCTGAAGGCGCAAGATGGCGCCGGCAACTGGAGCAAAACCTATCACTATCAACTAAACATCGATACGACCCCGCCGCGTGCCAAAGTAGAATTCGGAAATCATAATTTAATTCCGAATTCTGAAATGCGGGTTGGCACAGGAAAACTCGCCATTAGCTTAACTCTTTCAGAACTATTGCCTGAGAGCAATGCGCCGAAACTATACTATCAAACACAAAATAAGCGTAGAATTAATCTCGACTTAAAAGGAGCGGGATTGCATTGGGAGGCAATCACTCACATAGATATGTGGACTGGCGATGGGACGGCGGAATTTTTCTTTGAGGCGACCGATAGAGCTGGCAATGTTGGGCAGGAAATCACGGATGGCAGGTTTTTTGAAATCGATACCCTCCTGCGGAAAGACACTACTGAGATGCAATATGTCTCGGATGAGATTGCGCAGGTAACTCTTTCAATCCCCCCCGGAGCGCTCAAAGAGGATATGCGAATAGATGTTGATTCATCTTCTGAGGCAATCGGCTCGCGGATAAAAACTATCGTTTTGAAAGCATTCGACGCCGATTTTCATGAGTTATCGGACGCAACCTTTAGAAAGCCAATCGAAATGACCATCGGCTTTCCAAGTCAACCGACAAAGTCGCTAAAGCGAATTCCGCAGTTGTTTTATTCCGACGGAGCGATGACCCATCAGATAGGCGGCAGAATCAAAGATAATGCAATTACCGCTCGTGTCAATCATCTTGGGACATTCGAGATAGTCCTATCGGAATCCGTCAAAAACCGAATTGCGCGCGGCTGGGCGGCGCCAAATCCCTTCACCCCCAACGGCAGTGGTGATGAAACTGATAGAACAATTTTCCACGTCGCAACGCGGGATAACAATGTTCAGTTCACCATCAAAATATTCGACCTCAACGGGCGGTTGGTCAGAACTTTGGAGAATAACAATAATGTTTGGGACGGCAGAGACGAACACGGCAGGGTTGTCGAAGGCGGACTCTACATCTATCAAATTCGGGCAGACGAAGAGGTCATCACCGGGACAGTGATAGTAGTGAGGTAATTGGTTGACAATCTGCGTGGATGTGGTATAATTATGCAAACGAAATTCGGAGAACATTTTTAACTTTTAAAAACTATTATGTCGCAACCTTCGATTGTCAGCAACTTATGTCGTATTAAAGGAAATTTCCATCATGAAAGCAAGAAAGTCCTCTGATATATACAACCATTCGCAACGCAGACTAATAATTGGAAAATTATCAGAGAGGGAACCATTGAGGATAACCAAATGAATACAATAAAACAGCAATTATTGGAAAGTGCCGAGGTCAAACGGCTTGTAGCGGAAAATTTGGCAAAAGAAATTGCCGAAGCTGCGCAGATGATAATCGATAGTTATCGTAGCGGAGGGAAGTTAATCCTCTTCGGCAACGGAGGCAGCGCGGCAGATGCGCAACATCTTGCTGGCGAGCTGGTGGGGCGGTTTCTGAAAGAACGCGCCGCCTTGCCCGCCATCGCGCTCAGCACAAATACATCCATCCTCACAGCTCTGGGTAATGATTATGATTTTGACGTTATCTTTGCCAGACAATTGGAAGCATGGGTGAAAAAAGGCGACGTCGTAATCGGCATCAGCACCAGTGGAAACTCAAAAAATGTTATTTTGGGCATAGAGAAAGCAAAGCGTCTTGGCGCCCAAACCATTGGCTTAACAGGACGCGGAGGCGGACAACTCGCAAAAATTGTCCGTTTAGCACTAATTGTCCCATCTGATGATACTCCGCGAATTCAAGAGGCTCACATTACCATTGGGCATATTTTATGTGATATCGTTGAACGGACGTTGTTTGTATAACATTCGAATTAGGGGGAATAGAATATGAGAGCTATAGTAAGAACATTAACCTTAGTCTGGACAAGCTTTATCGTCCTTGGATTGATGTCTGTTTGTATCACTGATGCGAAAATAGACCCAGGAACTATTATGGGGCTATGGCTTCTTGATGAAGGTAAAGGTGATAAAGAAATGAAACTCTATGAGAATGCTGTCGAAATAGGTGTTCTTGCCCAAAAAGGACCTGTTCAAGATAGTGATAGTGTTCTGGCTTTTGGGCGCTGGAATGGGGGCGGTGGTTCTCTTTACGCTGAAGGTATCATTGATGAAGTCGTGATTTTCAACGCTGCTTTGAACAAAGATGACATCAAGACTATCATGACTGAAGGCCTAGAAAAAACACTTGCTGTAGAAAATACTGACAAACTAACCACCACCTGGGCTATCATTAAGACATATTAGTTTGTGAAGTCCAAAGAAAGCAGGAGGAAAAACAATGGCAACTATTGCGATAGATACGCGGCGTCGAATTGACGCCATTGACCCGAATATCTACGGCAATTTTATAGAACATTTAGGACGTTGCATTTACGGCGGCGTCTATGACCCCGGCTCACCGTTGTCGGATGAGCGCGGGTTTCGAAAGGATGTTATGGAAGCGGTACAGCGGTTGAGGGTACCGAATCTGCGTTGGCCTGGAGGGAATTTTGTATCGGGCTATCATTGGATGGACGGCATCGGCTCGAAGGAAAATCGCCCGCGCAGGATGGAATTGGCGTGGCATACCGTCGAAACGAACCAATTTGGCACGGATGAATTCATCGAATACTGCCGCGCTGTCGGAACGGAGCCGTTTATCTGCGTCAACATGGGCAGCGGCACGATGGACGAGGCGCAGAATTGGGTTGAGTATTGCAACGGCTCGGAGGATACGTACTATGCGAATCTCCGCCGGCAGAACGGCCATGAAGAACCCTACGGCGTGAAACAGTGGGGTTTGGGAAACGAGGTGTCGGGAAGCTGGCAGATTGGACACAAGGAAGCCGATGAATACGCTCGCGCCGCGCTGGAATTTGCCAAGGTGATGAAATGGGTGGACCCGAACATCCAACTTATCGCCTGCGGTTCGTGCCATCAAGACGCCGATGACATGACCTTTAATCGCGTTGTCGTCGAAAAACTCATCGATATCGCTGAATATCTCAGCATCCATATGTACGTGAATAACCGAGACGACAACTACTACGAATACATGGGCACATCGGAACATATCGAAAAATATATCCGCGCGGTGCGTGGAATTATCGACGGAGCGGTGTATCATTCTCGTCACGGCAAGAAGATGAAAATCGCTTTCGATGAATGGAACGCCACGTATAGCTTTCCTCACGAACATCCGCATCACCAAAGATATACGCTTGAGGACGCGCTGGTGGTGGGTATGTTTCTGAACGCGTTCATCCGACACGCTGACGCCATAAAAATAGCGAACATGGCGCAGTTGGTGAATGTAATCCCGCCGATTTTCACAAGCCCGGAGGATATGTTCCTGCAAACGATTTTTTATCCTCTGGAACTATACACCTGCGAAAATGGGACAGTGGCTCTCGATGCTTATTGTGATTGTGAGACATTCGAGACCAAGCGATACGGCAAAGTCCCTTACCTCGATGTATCCGCCAGCTTTGAACCAGACAGAAATCGGATTTCCATCAGCGTTATAAACCGGCATCTGACTGACACTATCCCTGTTACAATCGAGAATCAGCACGGCGGTTTGGCGGATAAAGGCACGTTGTTTGAAATCAACGGCGAGGACATCAAAACGGTCAACGATTTTAAGGAAAAGGGAAACGTCGTAACCCAAAAGCGGGAGATTAATGTGCCGTCCAATCCGTTTGTTTTGGAACTTCCACCACATTCTATTTCAATGGTACAAGCTTTTCTGAATGTAACTATGTGATGAAAATCTACCCCAATGGCAACTAAAGGTTGCGCTTTATCCCCACAGCTCATTACGCAGTTTATTCAGCAGATTGGGTTAAACGTTGAAGAATTTAATGAGTTGTCGTGGGATTGACTCATGAACATAAAGGAGTCTTTAATGCGAAGAGAAACAACGACGTTTCTGCTTCTGAATATTTCCGTCGTATATTTTACAATATTAGTTTTGCTGCCTTCTCCATCGCATTGCTCCACTAGACCTGATATAGCATTAGAGAAAAAGAGAATTATACAAAGTTTGATGGAAGAGGTAGATGGACAGCGTTGGTTTCAAATCATAAAAGCATTGTCAGAAAATGAGGATTTGGATAAACCCGGACACCTCTTCCGCAGTCGTTATGCCTTGCGGGTGCAGCAGGCAAAAGTCTTCGATGGCAAACCGCCGCCTGACGACGCCTGCGACAATGTTGCGGAATATATCGCAGGGATCTTCAGAAGTTATGGATTGGAAGTCGAGTTCGACCCTTTCGAACATAATCGTTGGTTGTTGGAAGGTGGCAAACAGGGTGAATACGTCATGCGAAATGTTGTGGCGACTTTGCCCGGCAAGGGGCCGAACAAAGATCGCGCTTATCTGATGACGGCGCATTATGACAGTATTGCTTCCAAAACGAAGGACTGGGAGAAGAATTGGCGCGTTCTACCTGCGCCTGGCGCTGATGATAACGCCTCTGGCGTGGCTGAAATGTTGGAAACAGGACGCATTTTAACCCAAGCCGATGTAGATTTTGATTTTACTATCAAATTCATCGCTTTCAGTGGAGAAGAGCTAGGGCTATTCGGTAGCAGACATTATGCCCAACGCGCCGAGGAAGAAGGAGAAAAAATTGCCGGTGTTTTGAATTTCGACCAACTGGGGCATGACGATGACGATATTTTGGATATTCATGTAGTCGGTGATGTTCGTTCGGAATGGCTGGTGAACGCATTTCAAACAGCATCTCGGATTTATAATATCGACATAGATTTCCGCAAAGTTATCGACCCTAAATTCGTCTATAGCGACCACGCGCCTTTTTGGGAAAAAGGCTATAGCGCTGTCATGCTAAGCGAGGAATCATCCATGGAGAGCCCAGATTGGCCACAGTTCACCCACAGCGACCAAGATACCCTCGATAAAATCAACATTCACTTGGGTGAGCGAGCGACTCAACTGGCGGTTGTTACTTTAGCTGAACTAGCTAACCCAATTATATCTTCTGAAGTTGCCAATCTGAATCCAGATATAATCGTAGAAGCAGATAGTTTCATCCTATCCAATCATCAACCTATCAAGGGCGATACTGTGAATCTGAAAGCATCAATCAGGAATCTGGGTCCGACACCGCTCAACGATGTTGAGTTTTGGTTTACAGTTGTCACGCCTGAAAGTGAAAGCCAAATATTGTTTGAACAGAGATTTGATTTAAATGTCAACGAATCTCGGACAGCGAACGCTAATTTTCGTATAGAGTATTGGGGTGTTTATACCTTGCGAGCTATCGTCAATCCTAATGTTACCATCTTTGAGTCGAACTTTGAGAACAACACCTTGCAGCAAATCTTAAAAGTGTCGATTTCGCCGCTGCAACTGTCAAATGTTTTAGCGCGGCCAAATTACTTTAAGCTCAATCAGAAAGACATCAAGTTGCGAGTGAGTTATCAGTTAAGCGCGGATGCAAATGTCAGTGTGGAAATTTATACGCTATCCGGTCGGCTTATTTATTGCGCAGAATACGCAATGGGCTCAACGGGCGGCAAATTAGGGATAAATAATAATTTTACCTGGGATGGTCGGAATAGACAGAGGGAAATGGTCGCGCCTGGAGTTTATTTTTGCAATGTTACGGCAACAGACGATAAGGGAAATATGAGAAGGGAGGCGAAGAAGATAGTTGTTAGATAGCCAAGGAATGGAAGGAAAGGATGGATGAGGTATAGAATTCGGATTCTTTCCTCCATTCCGAATTCTCCAGAGGGAGGTGATACAATGGCCCGAAGTAAAAGTGGTGAGGCAAGAAGACGCACTCAGATAAGACAACGCCAAAAACGCCGGAAGAAACGGAATAAAGCTGCCGAGGGCTAATAATTCAGTCTTAATAATAAGCAGTCAAATATTATAAACCAATTGAAGCAGAAGATATACTAAAATTTGGATTAAGGAATTTATTTTTGTCGCGTTGATGTTAAATAATCCAAAGTTTGGATCCCATTGCCAAGGCGTGGGATTTCTCGGAACTATTTTTTCGTCCCTTCACGAATTTTTCAATTTCTCAAAACCGCGCCACCAAGAAAAGTGGAAAGTGACAATGAAGAAACAAGGGGGCTGCCGCTTTC